>NZ_JBFRTQ010000033.1:0-59069 GCF_041474195.1 Vibrio sp. 10N.222.52.C3
TTCTTACTTCTGATAAATGTTAAGATTTTGTTCCTTTAAATCTTTGAATTTATATATTTTTTAAGACCTATCGGTTCTTGAAATCCGTTTTATCGAGTTGGTGCTTTCTTAGTTTGTCATACAGTGTTTTTCTCGATACCTGCAGCTCTTGTTGTACCTCTTTTAAACGACCTTGATGGCGATGTAGTGCCTCAATCAAGATAATTTGTTCAAAGCTATCGGTGCGTTGGTTTAACGACTGTTGTTGCTCTTCAATGCTCATATCGAGTTCATTTTGCTCATCAGTATCGCTGTCGAGCGACGGCTGCTTAATTTGAGTCAGCACTCTGAGTTCGGCATGTTGGCGAAGCTGACGAATGTTCTCCGTCCAATGCGTTGCAATGAGTCGCTGAATCTCTTTTTCTGTAATGACGGGGGGTGGCAGCTGATAGCGACTGGCCGCACCACGAGCAAAGTGTTTGAATAAAGAGCCAATATCTTCCGTTCTTTGCGCCAAGGGTAGTAAATTAAACCGGCGTAGTTCACCTGTAATTGTAGTAGGAACTACTGTAGTTGCGATAATGATACAAGTTGCATTGGTCTTGCATGAGTTTTCATGAAGTAGAGTGGGTTTTAGAGCGGCTAACCATAGCCATTGCTGCGAAGTTAACGCTTCTGTTTCATGGATATAGAGTGTTCCACCTTGATGCTTTAAGAACAGTTGCAAAACAAACTGATGGAATGTCGCTTCGTCACTGCGTGGCAAATTAAACGCCGCGACAGGGCAAAGCTCCGCGGTTTGATGACTGTGTAAATCATGGGTGTATTGTGCAGTGACCCTTTTCCCCGTCCCTAAATCACCAACAAACAATAGAAGTGGGTTAGTTTTGGTATCTAGGGAGATCAATTCTCGGCGCAATGCCTGCATTGATGGAGATTGACCAATCAGTTTTGGGCCAACCTGATTTTGCATTGCCAACTCTTTGCGCAATAGGTTGTTCTCTTCAACCAGTGCGAGTTTATCTGCGGCTTTTTTAACGGCAGTGAGTAGGGCATCGACCACAAATGGCTTTTCCAGAAAATCGTAAGCGCCGGCTTTCATTGCGGATACCGCGGTTTGCACGTCACCATGTCCGGTAAGTACGATGACCTGAAAATGAGGATTTTGGCTCAGTAACTTTTGCGTCAATTGAATGCCATCCATCACCGGCATGTGAATATCGGTGACGACAATTCCGGCTTGCGTGGTATCTATTTTCTTTAATGCCTCAATAGCATTGGGAAAGCAGACAATATCGATGCCTTCAATGAGCATGGCTTGTTCTACGGAGTCTCGAATGGCGGGTTCATCGTCGACAAAATAGAGTTTAGGCATAGAGTGCAAAAGCCGATTCCTTAGCAGTAGGTGAGATTAGCAGTATGTGAGATTCGTTTTCTAATCAGCGATAACAACGGCGTGTTAGCCCTTATCGTTATATAACGGGATGTTTAGCGAGAATACCATGCCTGAAGGCTCTAACCGGTTCGCGCTGATCGTGCCGTGATACGCTTCAATAATCCGTTTCGATATTGAAAGCCCTAGCCCTAAACCTTCCGGTTTGGTGGTGAAAAACGGGTCGAACAGCTGTTCTAGTTTGTCATCTGGCATGCCAATTCCGTTATCCCAAATGATCAGCTGACAAGCGTTGTGATGAAGTTGCCATTCGATGCCTATCTGTGGGCTAGCCTGTTGGTCAACGCTTTCCAGGTTTTGTTGCTCCTGCAAGATTTTCTGTTCAAGAACTTGTTGTTGCAGCGCTTGAATCGCGTTGTGAATCAGGTTCACTAGTACTTGTTCGAGTTCGGTTGGATGAATCGCAATATTGATGTCATCTGGCACCGTGCTTAGCCTTAGCGTAATGCCTTGCTTGATCATCAGCGCACTGAGAATACTGGTGGCGTTGTTGACCGCTTGGTGCAGGTTCGCCACATGATGCTCTTGTTTAGTGACCTTGCGAGTAAAGACTTTGAGTCGCGCGATGATGTCGGTAATGGTGTTGTTGAGGCCAATCATTTTCTCAAGATTGCTTTTCACTAAATCGGTTCGTTCCATTTCCAGTAGCTTTAAGCTGTTTTCACTGTAGGTTCGCAGTGCTGCAAGTGGTTGGTTGATTTCGTGGTTAATGCTGGCTGACAGCTCACCGAGTACCGCTAGTTTTGCGGTTTGTGTCAGCTCTTGTTCTGTCTGTTTCAACTTCGACTGCGACTCTTGGTATTGAAAAAGGGTTTGTTGCAGCTGCTGATTGGATTGCTTCAAGTAGTGGGTACGTTTATCAACGGTTTGCTCTAGGTTTTGGTTGAGTCGGGTCAACGCCACTTTCGCGAGATAAGTCTGGCGCCAAGACCAAGCGATGAGCATCACCAAGCTGTAAATCACTACGAAGATGACATCGATCTGAAAGATTTTAATAAGTTCAGCTCTGGTCTCTTTTAGGGCGACGACTTGGTACTGGTTGTTGCTGATGGTAGCGGGGTAAAGATTAAAAGCACCAAGCTTGAATAACTGGTTGGCGGTGAGCTCTTTTCGGATTTCATTGGATTGAAGGTTGCTAGATTGATTGGCGTTGCTAGCTTCTGACTGAGATCTTGAAGAACGAAAGGCTTCGATGATCGAAATTTCGCTTTGACCGTATTGGCGTTGAAGTGCGATATCCGTTTGTTGTTGCTGCGTTAATGGCAACAGTGAATGATAAAGCCATGGAGCTTGGCTTGATAGAAAGACCACTTGGTTCGAGTCGAGTACTACGATCTCAAAGTCGTCGCTGGTTAGGATGTTTTCGAGATTTTCTAAGCTCACTTTTACGGTGATAACGCCAACAATTTCCTTGTCGATATACAGAGGTGAAGACAGAAAATAACCGCGTACGTTCGAACGAGCGCCTAGCGCGACATATTGTGTGTTGTTACCTTGAATGGCAGAAGCAAAGTAGGGACGAAACGAGAAGTTCTCACCCACAAAAGTGCGAGGCTTTTGGTAATTACTGGAAGCGACCACAGTACCGTTCGGATCGTGAATATAGATGGTGTCGGCTTGGCTTTGATTCGACCATTCAAATAGCAATTGATTGAGCTGCGCAGCGGAAATCTTGTCTGCTTGTGGTGATGAGTCAAAATAAGAGAGCAAGCGCGGGTCATGGCTGAGCAAATCCGGGATCTGTTTGAATTTATCCAATTCAGAGTCGATTTGTAGATTGGCTTTACTTGCTGCTTCATCGAGTTGCTGAGTGACGATTTTTTCTTGGAATTGCACTGCTATAAAGTGGGTTGCGGTCAGCCCTGCAGCTCCCAATAACAATGAGAATAAAACAAAGGGTGTCATTAGGTTAGGCAGTATTTTGGTCACTCGGATCTCAGCTTGTCATCGGTTTGTATAAAGATTATCAATATGATGGAGAGAGTACCGAGATCTTGTTAACACAGAGCACCTTCTGTGAGACAAAACCATGGCTTAGACTTGTGTTTCAAAGGATTACGGCGCAAAATCACAAAAAAATTTAAAGGAGCAAGCAAATGGAACTGACAGATATTCGTCGCGAATACGCTAAGGGTGGATTGAGACGCAAAGACTTGGCCGCAGACCCGATTGAGCAATTCAATCTATGGCTAGAGCAAGCCATTGAAGCGAAGTTGACGGACCCTACTGCCATGACAGTTGCTACGGTTGATGAAAATGGTCAGCCATTCCAACGAATTGTTCTGCTGAAGAATGTGGATAAAGACGGGTTCGTTTTTTACACCAACTTAGGTAGCCGCAAAGCGCACCAGCTTGAGCACAACAGCAAAATCAGTTTGCACTTCCCTTGGCATCCACTCGAACGACAAGTTCATATTACGGGCACGGCTGAAAAGCTGACCGCTATGGAAAATATGAAGTACTTCTCGTCACGTCCAAAAGAGAGCCAATTGGCCGCGATTGCAAGTAAGCAGAGTAGCCGCATTTCAGCGCGTGGGATTTTAGAAGGTAAGTATCTAGAGCTTAAACAGAAGTTTGCCAAAGGCGAGATTCCTGTGCCTTCTTTCTGGGGTGGCTTCCGAGTTCGTGTTGATAGTATTGAGTTCTGGCAGGGTGGTGAACACCGCTTGCACGACCGTTTCTTGTTCTCACGCCAAGACAACAGTTGGGATATTGATCGCCTAGCGCCTTAGGCTGCTTGATCGCTTAGCTGCTTAACAGATCCAAAAATGCCGTTGATTAGACTGATCAAATCAACGGCATTTTTTTGTCTGCATTTTCAGCTGAACAGTCAATCAGTCACTGTGAAGAACAACAGAGATCTGTTTTTTGAGCAGAGTTTCTGGGATCACTGAGCCCAATCCTGAATCCAATGCATACTCAATCAATTGGCTTTTACTGCGTGCATCAAACTTCTGTTTCAATCTGGCGACATGACCTTCGACCGTTTTGATTGAAATGTTTAACGTCGACGCGATGTACTGTGGTTTCTTGCCGAAAAGCAGTAAGAACAGTACCTCTGATTCTCTCGAAGTCAGCCGCTTTTGCAGCTTAGACACGCGCGGCTCTGACCCCGCAAGCGATGCCTGATCGCTTTTTGTTCCTGTGGCCTGACAAACCCAATGACCGACCTCTAAGATCGCGGTATCGGTAAGCTCTTGGCCATAGAAGATGGTGCCTTGGACGTTGTCGTCGTCATCAAGCCATGGTGTTTTAGTAAAGATATGGGCGTGCCAGCGTCCGTCTGGATAGGGGTGAATATCGAGAATCTTAAGGGTACTGCGTGTATCCATCGCATGTTTGTCTTGAGCTCTGAAATCTTGTGCGCACTCGGTGGTTTGACTGGGCATGTCGAAGTCGGTCAAGCCAGTACAAGTCTCATTGGGTTTTAAGCCAATCAATTGGTTGTAAGCAAGGTTGGCGTACACGAAGACCGAGTCAGTATCTTTGCAGCCCCAGCAGCCTGGAAGTTGTTCGAATAAAGAACGATGTATGGAGTTGAGTGGATCTGGCAAGGTTTTATCTCGTGTGTTGCGATGTTGCAATAATATCAGTTTCTTATAGCGCTGCAATGGCAATTAGAGTACGAAAAATAAGGGGGGACTGACAGTTAAACGGACTGCTGACTAACTGTGTCAATCACGGAGAATCGATGGGCATAAAGGGTGATAATCAGGCAAAAAAAAAAGCCAGCCTGAAGAGGGGCTGGCTAAAGACAAGATATGCCTTGTCGACATGTAGAAGATTTTCAGTCTAATTTACGAGGGTCAGGTAAATTAAACTGAGGCATCAATTTGATACCCAGAGTGACTTACTACTCTATCGACGAATCTACTCCTAGGAGTGCTTATGCATAAGGGGGGAATTCCCCTATAAATGTTGCTCAATGTGATAATTGAGAACCTAGAGTAAATATTTGGGGTTCTGAGCCTATGACTGGGAGCCTACAGCTCTCGTACTACTCGGAATCCTAGATAGTTCGCTGCCGTTGAAGGCGGTACGTACAGTTCGTTAAACACTTTTGCTTCTTCAGGAGAGAAGCTCCACGCGCCACCTTTCGCTAGGCCTTTCTGAACGGTTGTCCATTCCCATACATTACCCACCATGTCGTAGAAGCCTGTAAAATGTTTTTCGTGTTCGTGTTCGTGTTCGTGTTCGTGCTTGTGTGATTGCTTGTGAAGTCCCTAAACTCGCCGGAACGATTGGTTTTACAATGCCCGTAGTTTGTACACTCTTGATCATCCTTCCGGAGGCATGATCAAGATGATCGCGATAATGATCTTTTCATTCTCGCGAGCAAATAACTCTCATGAGCATTTACAAATTCATCTTATGCGCATTTAAGAGTATTATTCTTACTATGTTGACCCGAGTATTTTTCTGTCATGTCTAAACCTTTACCCTTTCCTAACCTAGACCTTTCTCCGCTAGGCCTTACTGGCCCTCGTCCTGCTGAGATCATCACTTTGCCATCGCATATGGATTGCCACGATCACCACTATTCTCAGGTGGTGATTGGTTTAAAAGGTCAGGCGGAATTTGAAGTGAGTGGTAAGGGGAATCTTGTTGGCCCAGGACAAGGTTGTGTGGTGACAGCGAGCTCTGATCATGCTTTCGGCGGAGTGGTTGGTCAGTCGGATATTCTCGTGCTCAACATGCCTATGCCAACCGATGATGACCCTCTGATGCTAGAGAAGATTAACCAGTTAGAATCATCGAACGTCTACTTCCAATTAGATGCGCAAATTCAAAAGCTTATCCATATGTTGGTGCAAGAGATGCAGGCCAGTCCTGATGATCTGTTATTAAGCCGTGCGTGCAATGATACGGTGATTGCATTGATGCAAAGGCACATCTCGGCATTTGAAACCTCAATCAAAGATTCACGCTTTGATCTTGAAGCGTTGGATCGCTACATAGAACAGCATTTAGCAAACAAGATCTCCGTCGCGCAGCTTGCGGGTAGTGTGTTCTTGGGTGAAAGCCAGTTCCATATGTTATTCAAAGAGCAAATGGGCATTACCCCTCACCAGTACGTTCTTGGCAAGCGCATCGACCGTTCTCGTCGTTTAATTGAACAAGGTAATCTAAGCCTTGGTCAGGTCGCTGAACTGGCTGGTTTCTCCGGTCAATCTTCCTTTACTCACACCTTTTCACGCCTTCAAGGCATGTCACCATCCCAATACAAAAAGAAAATTTCTGTTAAATAGTGAAACAAAACGGCATATTATTTTAAAGTTTCATATGTGACCTTGTGTTTGTTTTGTTAATAAAGCGAGTTTTTAGCAAAAAACTCGGAGTTTTTGACAAGTAATCCTTATATACTCTAAATACACTGCAGCCATTGTAGAGATCCCGAACTCTTTTCGGGTGTGAGATTAAGGAAAACGCATGTTTACAGCTACTGATGTGTTAAAGCCAGAATTCAATGAGCAGTCGCTTGCTGATCTTTGGACGCTTATCTCACCATTATATATGGTGGATGAAATCCAATGGCTAGAGCAACTTCTGCCACTAGCTACCCCTTCTGAGTCTGAAAAGCAGCAAATCACAGACAAAACGACTTCTTTGATCGAAGCTATCCGTGCGGATAAGACTTCTATCCAGATGATCGATGCACTGTTGCTTGAATACAGCTTAGATACTCAAGAGGGCATCTTGCTGATGTGTCTGGCGGAAGCCTTGATGCGTATTCCTGATTCGGCAACCGCTGATGCGTTGATTCGCGACAAACTTAGCGTTGCGGATTGGAAATCTCACCTGAAGAATTCTGACTCGGTTTTTGTTAACGCATCAACTTGGGGCCTAATGCTAACAGGCAAGGTGGTTGGACTTTCATCTAAAGAGCAGAGTGCAGGTCAAGCGGTTAACCGTTTAGTGAACAAGCTTTCTGAGCCGGTGATTCGTAAAGCGATGCACCAAGCGATGAAGGTGATGGGTCACCAATTCGTTCTTGGTCGCAGCATTGCTGAAGCGCAGAAGAACGGTAAGTCTATGCGTGACAAAGGTTTTACCTACTCATACGACATGCTAGGTGAAGCGGCACTGACCACTGCTGACGCAAACAAATACTTCAAAGATTACCTAATGGCGATTGAAGCCGTAGGTCGAGACACATACGTCTCTTCAAAATCTAGCCCAGCACCGTCTGTTTCTATCAAGCTTTCTGCGCTTCACCCACGTTATGAAGTGGCGAATGAAGACCGCGTACTGACTGAGCTATGCGACACGCTAGAGCAGTTACTGCGCCGTGCGATTG
Source organism: Vibrio sp. 10N.222.52.C3 (assembly GCF_041474195.1). Classification (NCBI taxonomy): domain Bacteria; kingdom Pseudomonadati; phylum Pseudomonadota; class Gammaproteobacteria; order Vibrionales; family Vibrionaceae; genus Vibrio; species Vibrio sp. 10N.222.52.C3. The sequence goes on from NZ_JBFRTQ010000033.1 coordinate 7,731, forward strand.
AGCTTGATGTTGCGATCACGATTGATGCAGAAGAAGCGGATCGCCTAGAGCTTTCGCTTAAGTTATTCGAAAAACTGTATCGCAGCGAGCTAGTGAAAGGCTGGGGCAAGTTTGGTCTGGTTATTCAAGCGTATTCAAAGCGTGCGTTACCGGTTCTAGTTTGGCTAAACCGCCTAGCAAAAGAGCAGGGTGACTTAATCCCACTTCGCCTAGTTAAAGGTGCTTACTGGGATAGTGAGATCAAATGGTCACAACAAGCTGGTTTCGATAACTACCCTGTTTACACTCGCAAAGAAGCGACTGATGTAGCCTACCTAGCGTGTGCGCGTTATCTATTGAGCCCAAGTGTTCGTGGCAATATCTTCCCGCAGTTTGCTAGCCACAATGCTCATACGGTTTCCGCTATTGCAGTGATGACAGACCATAAAGACTTTGAATTCCAACGCTTACACGGCATGGGTGATTCACTTTACAACCATGCAATGGAAGCTTACCAACAGTCGGTACGTATTTACGCGCCAGTTGGTAGCCATAAAGATCTACTGCCATACCTAGTACGTCGTCTGTTAGAGAATGGTGCAAACAGCTCGTTTGTACACCGTTTGGTTGATGCTCGTTGCCCTGTAGCAGAGCTAACACAGCATCCAGTCGACATGCTTTTGGCATTCGATACGTTGAACAACACTAAGATTCCTCTGCCGCCAGCGGTATTCCCTGAGCGTAAGAACTCATACGGTGTGAACATTGATATCGAGAGCGAAGCGCATCAGTTTGAAGAGCAAGTAAAAGGCTTTTTGAACAATCAATGGACTGCTGGACCTGTGATCAACGGCGAATCTCTTGCCGAAAGCATGATCAAGGCTGATCAGAACGTTGAGCAAGTGACTGCACCTTATGATCGTCGAATTAATGTGGGTCAGGTGGCTTTCGCTAACCTTGATCATGTTTCCGCAGCGATCACTGGCGCTGATGCAGCATTTGCTGATTGGAACGCAACTTCAGTTGAAACCAAAGCGGCAGCGCTTGATAAGTTGGCTGACCTGATGGAAGACAACCTGGCTGAGCTGGTGGCAATTTGTCATCAAGAAGCGGGTAAGACAATTCACGACAGCATTGATGAAGTGCGTGAAGCGGTCGACTTCTGTCGTTACTACGCAAAACAAGCGAACAACCTACAAGGTTTTGAGCTAAAAGGCTTTGATGGTCTAACTCGAATCGCTTCGCGACAAGGTCGTGGTGTATTCGTTTGTATCAGCCCTTGGAACTTCCCATTGGCGATCTTCCTTGGCCAAATTACAGCTGCACTAGTGGCGGGTAACACGGTTGTGGCGAAACCTGCAGAGCAAACAAGCTTGATTGCGGCTCGCGCGGTTGAACTGATGAATGAAGCGGGTTTCCCTGCTGGCACGATTCAGTTACTACCGGGTCGTGGCGCTGAGATCGGCAGTGCGCTAACCAGTCATGACGCGATTGCGGGCGTTGCCTTTACGGGGTCAACACCAACAGCACAACGTATCAACGTGTCATTGGCGAGTCGTAACGCTAAGCCTGTTCCGTTTATCGCGGAAACCGGTGGTCAGAATGCGATGATCGTCGACAGTACCGCACTGCCTGAACAGGTAGTCCGTGATGTTATTCGTTCGGCATTCGCTTCTGCAGGTCAACGTTGTTCTGCGCTACGTGTGCTTTACATTCAAGAAGACATTGCAGATCGCGTGATTGGACTAATTCACGGTGCGATGGATGAGCTAAGCGTTGGTATTCCACATCTTCATAAAACGGATGTGGGCCCAGTTATCGACCAAAACGCGAAGCAGAAGTTGATGACGCACCTAGAAAATATGACTAAGACCCAGAAGAAAGTGGCTCAACTTTCTCTAGGAGCGGATTGTGAACATGGTGACTTTGTTCCACCAAGTGCATTTGAAATCGATGACATCAGCTGTTTGAAAGAAGAGCAGTTTGGTCCTGTACTGCATATCGTTCGCTTCAAAGCGAGTGAACTGGCGCAAGTGGTAGACCAAATTAACCAAACCGGTTTTGGCTTAACCATGGGCATCCACAGCCGTAACGAGACAACTTACCGTTGGATCGAAAAACACGTTCGTGTGGGTAACTGTTACATCAACCGTGACCAGGTCGGCGCTGTTGTTGGTGTACAACCATTTGGTGGTCAAGGCTTGTCTGGTACTGGCCCTAAAGCGGGTGGTCCTCACTACCTATACCGCTTTACTGATGTTCATTTCTCTCAATCACAAGACAAGGCATAAGGAGCAGTATCATGGTTCATCAAGTGACAGGTTTTTCTGATGCTTTCTTGGCGTGGGAACAATGGAATCTTACCGATTTTGATCATAAGAGTGCTCAGGTACTTGCATTCAAATCAGAGATCGAAAGCCAATCTACGTCTTTGGCGGCAGTGGCAACTTATCACCTAGAGCAGGCCTCTGCGCTGCTTTCTGAGCAGCACCTAATGGCTGGCCCGACTGGTGAAACAAACGAGCTGTATGCTGCAGGACGTGGTGTGGCTTTGGTGATTGTTGATGATTGCCAAGACAAAGAGCCAGCACTGCAAACAGCAACCGCGATGATTACCGCAGCACTATTAGCGGGTAACAGCGTGCAATTGTGCAGTGATGACGTGCAATTCAACACCTTGATCGCTGATGCAGCGAAACAAGCGAATTTACCGACGAACTTGGTGCAGGTTGCTTCGTACGACGCGGCTCAACAGCTGCTGTCTTGCGATGTACGTAGCGCAGGTTACGTAGGTAACTCACAAACGGCTCAAGCTATCAATTTACAACTTGCTAAGCGTGACGGTGCCATCGTCAGTTTAGTAGCTGAAACGGATCTGACAGCAATGCATGTTGCTCACGATCCACACTTATCGCTGCGTTTCATTACCGAGCGTACGCGAACTATAAATATAACAGCCGTGGGCGGTAACGCGACCTTGCTCGAACTTGGAAGCGAAGCTCACTAACCTTCAGTAACATTGGCTCTAAGCACTTTTGTTTTCTCCATTGTTGGTTTCACCATCTTTGGATTTAACTCATAGTGCCTTGGAGCCTCAATACCTAACTCAATGCACTCGCTTGCCTTTACGGTGAGTGTCTTGCATTGAATTAGGCATGGAAGGCTTTTTACAAATGAGGACTATCAAATGATAGAAAACAGTTTTGCAATAACGACGACGTTCATTGCGTATCTAATTATGATGCTGGCAATCGGTGTTATTGCTTACAAACGTACTTCTAGCTCGACAGACTACTTCCTAGGTGGTCGTTCGCTAGGCCCATGGCCTGCTGCACTTTCTGCTGGTGCATCAGACATGAGTGGTTGGCTACTACTTGGTCTACCGGGTTACGCTTATGCTGCTGGTTTTGAAGCATTCTGGCTTGCTGGTGGCCTGCTAGTTGGTACTTGGGCGAACTGGTTAATCAGTGCTAAGCGTCTGCGTACTTACAGCATTACAACAGAGTCACTGACGCTACCTGAGTTCCTATCTCGTCGTTTCAATGATAATTCTAAGCTGATCCAAACAATTTCTGCTTTCTTTATCCTTTTATTCTTCCTTTTCTACACAAGTTCTGGCTTGGTAGCAGGTGGTAAATTGTTTGAAACAGTATTCGGCCTAGATTACACAACAGCGGTAATCATCGGTACCGTATGTGTGGTTTCTTACACGCTATTTGGTGGTTTCCTTGCGGTATCTTGGACGGATTTGGTTCAAGGTCTGCTGATGTCTGCTGCGCTATTGATTGTACCAATCGCAGCGATGAACGGTGGTCTTGGTCAGCTATCGACTGATCTTCACAACATCAACCCAGAGCTTCTCACGCTATGGAATGATGTGAAAGGTGAGCCACTTTCTGCTATCGCGATCATCTCGCTAGCGGCATGGGGTCTAGGTTACTTCGGTCAGCCACACATCCTTGCTCGTTTCAAAGCAACACGTAGCAACAAAGACCTAACAACAGCGCGTCGTATCGCGGTGGTATGGTCTGCTCTGTCTATGGTTGGTGCAATGCTAGTAGGTCTTGTTGGTCTAATCTACGTGACTAACTCCGGCGCGCCTAAACTAGACGATGGCGAGAAGATCTTCATGCTTCTTGTTAACGCAATGTTCCACCCAGTCATCGCCGGTATCCTACTTGCTGCAATCCTAGCGGCAATCATGAGTACTGCTGATTCACAGCTTCTTGTTTCTTCATCTGCAATGGCAGAAGACTTGTACAAGCAAATTCTGAAGAAAGACGCAACGTCTGAAGAGATCGTTCGTGTAGGCCGCTTCGCGGTAATCCTAATTTCTCTGATTGCTCTTGTGCTAGCGATGACGCCGGACAGTTCAGTTCTTGGCCTCGTATCTTACGCATGGGCTGGTTTCGGTGCTGCGTTTGGTCCAGCTATCGTATTGAGCCTTTACTGGCCTCGTATGAACCGTAACGGCGCTCTAGCGGGTATCGTTGTTGGTGGTGTTACGATTGTACTTTGGAAACAGTTCACGGGCGGTTGGTTCGATGTTTACGAAATCGTACCGGGAATCATCCTATCGACTCTTTCTATCGTTATCGTGAGTCTAATTACGGGCGAGCCTGAAGACGAAGTTAAGAAGCAACACGCTGAGTTCGAGAAGAACCTTGTTGAGCTAGACTAATTTACATTGTAAAAATACCAATGAATTAGCAAAAGACATGAACAATAGAGTCACTTCGGTGGCTCTATTTTTTTATGTGAGTACGACCTTTGTCTTATTTCAAATTAAGTTTATTCGAGGTTTTCTGATATTGAAATGGGGGTTTACAATGTAAATCGAAGCGGTAGGATCTTGCGTGAGAAGGGAAAGATCAACTTACTCAATGGCGTGTGATGTCAAAAAATAAAACAGAAAAATGGCTATTTTTTGAACTTGGCGCTCACTTTTGTCATTAGCTCGGTGAATTGTGGAACCGAATTGGACATGATGTGTCAATTGTCAGTAACCACTAAAGACCTATAGGACAAAGGTATGCCTGATCTCTATTGCAAAGGATGTAAAAAAACAACACTACATAAGTCTATAATGAAACGTTGTGAATCAGAGCCCGAGACAGCTTCTGGCCGTATGATGCAATGGACGTCAAAACTATTTAGTGGAAACCTGTACTACGATATGGAAACTCAGCACTTCTGCCGCACGTGCAATTGTCGTTGCGAAACTGGAAGTGCTGTTCCCCAAGTTGGCCTAGCCTAACTCATAGTAAGTGCTTACTAACTTGATTCAAAAAACCTCCGTGCTAGGAGGTTTTTGTGTTTCTAAGCAGCCTTGAGTGCAAGCTCAGCTTCAATGGCATTGCCATCAATCTTCACTTCCCATCCATAGTTTGAGTATTCATTTGCTAGTGCCTGAGCAACATCTTTTGATACCGTTACGTGTGTCCATGAACCAATACCGTAAGGTTTATATGCGAGTTCTTGCGTTTTCATAATAGAGTCATCCTTTCTCTTTGATAATTATATTATTCACTTTGGCCTATATCCTTTCTTTCGTTTCCGGCTCAACTTATTTGTTAATCGGGTCATTTCTATAATAATTTGTTAATAACCAGAGTTTGATTTATAAGGGTTCTTATCTATTTTTATGTGTTTATATCTGGCGTGAATATCATCCGTGCATTTAGTTTTTAAATGTGTGAGCGAGGTTTTCTTCGATTGCACTTGGTATGGAATATACTGAGCGGAATTTAGAATGTTTAAGGAATGTTATGTCTCAGCATCAGCTCGATCGTATCGATAAAGAGATACTAAGAATTCTGCATATGAAAGGGCGTTTACCTGTTGTTGAACTGGCAAAACAGGTCAACCTTACGACGTCACCTTGCTCTGATAGACTCAAGCGATTGGAGAAAGAGGGCTACATCACGGGCTATCATGCTGAGCTTTGTTCAGAAAAGCTGGGACTCGATGTTCAAGTCTTTATCCATATCCGTCTCGATCAGACTAGCTTTTCGATCTTCGACAAATTTGCCCAAGCCGTGGAAATGATGCCTGAGGTGGAAGAGTGCTACTCACTGTCGGGTGACTTTGACACCATGATCAAGGTTCGAGTGAAAGACATGAAGGCGTACCAAGCGTTTATGGCAACGAAGTTGGGCACCTTGCCTGGTGTGATTCAGACACGTAGTGAAGTGGTGATTGAAGAGCATAAAAAGGGCTTCGGCGTGAACCCTGAGTTGTTGGCAACTCTAAAATAGTGGCCTAATTTCGCTTACCAACGTGATTTAGATATAAAAAATGGAAGCAATAAGCTTCCATTTTTTGTTGAGCGTCAGATAAAGAGCAATCCGATAAACTTGTTCGCCTTAAAGCGTAATGGCCGCAGAGATTAAGCCAATCACACCACCGAATACACCGCCCCAAACCACAAGCCAGCCAAGGTGTTTCTTGATCATGGTCTGAACCATCTCTTTAACCAGCTTAGGTGTTAGTTCATTCAAGCGCTGATCGATGATCGCCTCAATGTTTTCTTTGATTTCATCCATCATCGCAGGCGATTCTAGCTCGTCTTTGATGGCATTTTTTACAGAATCACTCTTGCTGATTTCAATCACAGATTCTTGCATCTTCTCAACAAACGGCGCTTTCATTGGCTCTAGTGCTTCTGTGCCACCAAACATTGCCAACATACCGCCAAACTGAGAGTTCTCGATAACATGCACCAGTGAGTCGAATGCAGGGTTAAAGTCGATCTTCTGAATCACAGGCTCTAGATTGAGCGACTTTCCTGTCATCTCGCTGCTTAGGAAGCGGTCGATGTTACTTTCTGTAAAGAATTGCTCCATCATCAGTTGCTTGATGGCTGCCTTGAACTCTTCAAAGCGCGCTGGAATCACTCCAGAACCGTATAGGCCGGGTACTTTCTCGAACAACATGTGAATCGCAAGCCAGTTGGTGATGGCACCAGAAAAGGCGAATAGGCCTGCATAAAGCAAGTATTGGTTTGCTGTCGCATAGCCGCCAGCAAGCAGCGCTAACGCGATAACGTTAGTTAAGACACTTTTGTTCATGGTTGATCTCTAGAAAGAATATTGCGCGCATTTTAAGAAAAAAACGCCAAGAAAAAAACAAAAGGATCGATGAAGTTTATTGGACAGGTAGCAAAGAGCGCCAAATAGCAGGCATAAAAAAGGCTAGCCTCCCCCCGAAGTCTAGCCTTATTCCAGAACGCGCAAGCGAGGCGTCTTTGGTGTTAATGTCATTATATAATTACGACATAACATTCTGCCATGTGTAATTTACCGCTAATAAACAAATTGCTGTGAATCACATCGCACTTTTAAAATAGCACAAAAATTAAGCGTTTGTAGCTTGCTCAAGGTCATCGGCAATGAAGCCACCGGTTTGGTGATTCCATAGCTGCGCATAAATACCATTCTGGTTAATCAGCTCTTGGTGCGTGCCTTCTTCTACGATATTGCCGGCATCAAGCACGATCAGGCGATCCATCGCTGCGATGGTCGACAGGCGGTGTGCAATCGCAATAACCGTTTTGCCTTCCATTAGCTCAATCAAGCTCTCTTGAATCGCTGCCTCTACCTCAGAATCGAGTGCAGAAGTTGCTTCATCGAGAACAAGTAATGGAGCATTCTTTAGAAGAACACGTGAGATAGCCACACGTTGACGCTGACCACCAGAAAGCTTAACGCCACGTTCACCCACTTGAGCATCGTAACCAACGTTGCCAAACGGGTCGGTTAGCGTTTCGATAAACTCATGCGCGTGTGCCTGTTTAGTCGCCGCGTATACCTCTTCGTCTGATGCCTCTGGTCGACCGTAAAGAATGTTGTCTTTGATCGAACGGTGCAGCAGTGAAGTATCTTGGGTCACCATACCAATGTTGCTACGCAGAGAATCTTGAGTAACGCTCGAGATCTCTTGGTCATCAATCAGGATGCGGCCACTTTCTACATCGTGGAAACGCAAAAGTAAGTTAACTAGGGTCGATTTACCTGCACCTGAACGGCCAACCAAGCCCACTTTTTCACCCGGTTTGATGTTGAGGTTTAGGTTGTTGATCACCCCCTTATTCTCACCGTAGTTAAAGCTTACATTGTCGAAGTTGATACCGCCTTGTGGAACCTCCAGAGGCTTCGCGTCTTTCTTGTCTTCAATAGCAATAGGCTTAGACAGAGTTTTAATGCCGTCAATCACGGTACCAAGGTTCTCAAACAGACCACCAATTTCCCACATGATCCATTTCGACATGCCGTTAATACGCAGAGCCAAGCTGACCGCAATCGCGATTGCACCCACGGTGATTGCGCTATCTAGCCATAGGTAGATAGAGATACCCGCAATGCTGAACACCAATAGATAGTTAGCGAATTCCACGCAGATGTTGAAGCCGGTTACCAAGCGCATTTGGCGGTGCACAGTATCTAGGAAGCCTTCCATGCCTTCTTCGGCGTATTCGGTTTCTCTTTTACTGTGTGAGAACAATTTCACCGTCGCGATGTTGGTGTAACTATCGACAATACGACCTGTCATTAACGATCGCGCATCCGCTTGCTCTGAAGACACGTCTTTTAGCTTTGGCACGAAGTGCAGTTGAATACCGATGTAAACGAATAGCCAAATCAGCATCGGAGCCATCAAGCGCCAATCTGATTCAGCAAGCATGAACAGCATCGCCGTGAAGTAAACCGTCACGTAGACAAACACATCGACCATCTTGGTCACAGTTTCGCGCACTGCAAGCGAGGTTTGCATCACTTTGGTCGCGACACGTCCGGCGAAGTCATCTTGATAGAAGGACAGGCTTTGCTTCAAAAGGTAGCGGTGTGCTAACCAACGAATCGACATTGGGTAGTTGCCCAGCAAAGTTTGGTGAAGCAATAGCGAGTAAACACTGATCAAGATTGGCATCACAACCAACAGCAGAATACCGAGCCCCATCAATGTCGATTCGTTGTCTGCTAAGAAAGTGTCTGGGTTGCTTGTTGATAGCCAGTCGACCAATTGCCCCATGTAACCGAACAGCGCGACTTCGATGATCGCGATGGTCATGCTCATCAACCCGAGCAAAATCAATGGTTTTTCGAAACCTCGAGTGTAATGGCGGCAGAATGCCAGTATGCCAGTAGGAGGTTGTATCGGCTCTCCCTTTGGAAAGGCTTCAGTAAAGCCTTCAAATTTCTTGTACATAGATTTCCCTTTATAAACTAGTGCATCTATAAGCGACTGCATCGTTGGTGCAGCTTTGTTTTTATGGTCTTGATTCGAAATTTAACTGCCTTAGTTTGAAATTATATAAGCGCCCATGGGTTCTTATCAGTATTAAGTCATTCGATGGATTTTGTTCTAGCGCCTATTTAGGCACTTGGCTTTAAAACACTAAAACTTTGTCTAAGCGATACAGGAAAGGTCCAAAGAGTGTCTTTCATGACGCTTATTTTAGATTGAATTAGACAGGAAAAGTTAAGCTTATTTCAAACGTAATTGATTGTTATGCAACGGTGATAATCCTAACGTTAAATGGATTGAATTGTAATCAAAACTCGTGATGGGCGAGAAAATGGAATCAGAATATTTATCCATAAAGTGACTTAACGAATATGCATACAGTTGGTTCTTTCTGATGTGCTGTTATCTTGCAGTAAAAATTACCGATTAATCTAAGATCTGCAGTAATTGTTTGGGATAAATATTCAAATAAATATTCTTTTCAGTGAATCTTGTCGTAACAAGTTGTTTACAATTCTGAAGTAAATAAAAGATAGGGACGGTTGAAATGTTAAACCTACACAAAAAATCACTTCATATCACTAATGTTCAAAACGCCAATTGCGTTGTTATGGTGCCACCAAAAGAGTTTAAATTTAACGAAGAAACAGCACGTGATAACGAATTTCAGCACAGAGTTAATCTGACCGAAGCTGAGGTGAAAGTAGAAACGATGGCCGAGTTTAAGGCGATGGTCGCTTCGTTGCGTAAAGAAGGTGTGCAAGTTGTAGAGTTTGATTACCCAGAATTGGGCGTTGAAACTCCGGATGCTGTTTTCCCAAACAACTGGTTCAGTACCTGTAGTGATGGAAGCTTATTCACGTTCCCTATGGCGTGTGAAAACCGTCAGAATGAAGTTAAGCCAAATGCTCTTATTGAAGCGTTAGAAGCGTCGGGTCGCATTGTTAACCATAGCGAGTCTCTAGAGTCTTACATCGCGCAAGGTTCTTATCTAGAGAGCACGGGCGTGATGGTGATCGACCATATCAACAAGACCATCTACGCTGCGCTTTCTCAGCGTTGTGACCGCGAAGTGTTAGAAGATTATGCGAAGCGCATTGGTTATTCTCGCGTGGTCTCGTTCCAAACAGCACTGCCGTCTGGTCAGCCGATCTACCACACCAATGTGATGATGGCGATTGGTGATAATTTCTGCGTGATCTGTGATGAAGTGATCCCAGAGTTTGAGCGCCGCTTTGTGGTGAAGTCGCTTGCTAAAGATAAGCAGGTTATCTCTATCTCAATTGATCAGATGAACCGTTTCTGTGGCAACATCCTGCAGCTTGAAACCGTGAATGGCGACAAGGTGATCGCGATGTCTCAATCGGCTTACGATGCGTTTTCTCCAGCCCAGTTAGCTCAGCTTTCGACGCATGGAAAACTGCTGCCATTTAACGTGAAAACGATTGAAGACATTGGCGGTGGTTCGGTGCGATGCATGTTGGGTGAGGTGTTTTTACCAACGCGAGTAAATCGTCTGTAACAAGCACTCACTTTCAGTAATGAATCTTTGAATACCACTCTTATCGCAGAGTGGTATTTTTGTTTTTGTCTTTCACATATAAGAGAACAGAGCTCGATACAGGAGTCAACGCGCAAAAGCTAATGGAAATAAGCTATGAAGCGTCCTTAAAAGCTCTGTGTTCGATGAACTGAGCCGACAGTGTTACGACTTCTTTGGAGTAGACAAGCGCCGTGTGGTTGAGTTTGAGGGCGTAAGTATCCGTTGCTCCTCTCAGGTTGGCGTCTTCGAGTGTGACTGTGCCATCGCCCGGGTTTTTCCCCAGTACAATACGTCCAACTCCGGCGTCGTAGGTGCCTGTAATCACGCCAATCGGCACATCAATATCGTAGTCACCCAAGCCATCACTTAAGATCATTTTGCTCGAACCAAATATAAATCCAAGACCATGATTCGAAAGCGTTTTGGCTATGGTTGCCCCATTGTGCGGCGTACCTGCGGTAATAATGCAGGTGTCTGCAAAGTCGGGTTGGTAGAACTTAAAGTAGTGGCGAATCAGCAAGCCACCGAGTGAGTGACCAAAGAAATAGACCTCATCGTACTCATTAAAGCGAGCATTTACGAAGCGATTGAGGCGTTTGGCTGCAGAAGGGAAACGCAGCGAGTTGTAGGCAAACTTGTGCGTTGTAAAGCCGCGTTTTTTGAAGTTTCTATCCAGATACTGCATGATCAACGCAGGCATATATAGGCCATGAATTAAAACTATATGTTTGTTTTTATTATTCATTTTTGTCCTCCGTCTGATGATGTCCCCAGTATATTTAGTCGCAAATCTAAACTCAATAAAACTTGCTACGAATGGGGCACAAAAGACAGAGGTGTACGTTATAAACAGTGCGTTCGTCATAGAGAAAAGGTGGGTTAGTCAGATCTCACTCCACCATACACATCTATGGTTAATCCGCCTTGTTTGGCGTAAGTATTGGGTGTTAGACCGATGGTTTTCTTTAGGTAACGAATCAGGTGCGGTTGGTCGCTAAACCCAAATTGAAAGGCGACGTCCATCCAGTCGATGTCATCCAAATTTCGCTTATACAAGTATTCCAACATCGCTTCGAGTTTGTTCATCGATTGGCACTGTTTTAATGTCAGCCCTGTTACCTTGTTGAAGCTTCTTTCCAATGTTCTTTGCGAGCAAAACAGCTTGTCTCCAAGCTCTGCAATCGGTGTCGAACCAAGCACACCCAACACCTTGCGTGTGAGTTCGCTGTGCCTATCCGTTTTAGCTGTCGATAGCCAAGGCAGCATTAAATCATCTAACTGCTGACAGCAGGCCTCAACATCGGTTTGAGCGAGCTTGATCAGCGACATTACTTCGGCATTAGGATTATCTAACAAACTCGCGAGATCGATAGGGTTAACACTGTCTAGGCTGGGGTGTGGACAGTCTGGAATATCTAACGTGTACAAGGCTCCGACATGGAATTTAATACCTAGGTGAACAAAGGGCTTTGAGTGATCCAATTCGATGGCTTTATGGTGTGGTAACAGCAGATGGCAACCAACGCCTTGATCGACCTGTTGCTCTATTGTGTAGTGATACGGCTGATCGCAGGGGGACAGGATTAAATGCGCTGAAGGGTCAGGGTTGAGTATCGGAAACTGATGAGTTTGGGCATCGGGCGTTTTCTCGATAAGCCAGTAGCAATCAATGAACTGAGCGATTTCAGGGGATTTTGGCGACTGTAACCAATTGATCATTCGAACTTCTATTTCTGATGAGTACTTTACCACTATATGTGGATATCGTTGTCTGTGACAGTTTTATCCATACTAAGTGCTTGCGCTTGGCATCTTAGCTTCACTTCACACTGAGTGCGCATGCTCAGTGCGAGGTAAAGCTGAGTTTTCAACTAGCGAAAATCAAACTGTAAGATGCGATGCTTTGATGACAACCCAGCGCGTGTGATAGCTTTTTGCGCGCCAATATTGCTATTTTCTGTTGAACAGATAACTTCCAAATCTTGCTGGTTAGCGTGCTGCTTTAGAAAGTTAAGAACACGCGTTGCTAACCCTTTTCCGCGCTCTTGTTGAGCGACAATCATACCCAGGTCGGCAAACTGTGTTTGATGCTCATCGAACTTACGGCACTCACCGGCTGCGAGAACGCTGCCATTTTCCCAGTAGCCCCATAACTCTTGGCGGGCAATCAAATTGCCGTAGTAGCCGGTTAACCACTCTTTTGGCGCACCAATCGTTGATGAAGCAAATTCGACTAATTGATCGAGTTGTTCTTGCGTCGCTAGAGTCATCTCGATGTCTTCAATACGACCTGAATTACGACTAGAGTTAGCTTCTTGGTCTTGGCAATACATCAAGGAGTTCACCTTAAATGAATGGGTGTTATCCATGCATAGTGACAAGTATTGTGGTTCTGCCGTGCTTACGAATGCGCCTTTCACTTCACCAATCACAGAGCTGTTGTTTTCTACGATTAAGGTAAACAAGTCTTCTATATTGGTGTTGGCTGTTGGTGCTAGGTAGAATTGAAGTAAGTAACCTTCTCCGTTCAATACGCAATACCCCACAAGTTTGTCATCTTCGTAAAAGCCGTAATGGTCAGACATAGGTACAAAGCCAAAATGCCACATGCCATCGAGTGGAGCTGTAGATTCAGCAAAGTAAGCCGTTTTAAGTTCGCTTAAGTCGCTAAGTACTGAGATTTTTTTGATGTCTAACATCGCGTTAATTCCTGTTGTTTCGATGGCTGTAATTGTAGGCGACTGCTTTAGGCTGGTATTGAATAAAAACGACAGTTTTATGTGTATCACTAGTGGAGTAGCGGCCTATTCGCTTGGATCGGACCATGATTTAGGGATGTTGAATTGGGGCAAGCTGGTGGGTTTGTTTCTTTCGCCTTTGCGCCATGCTTTTAGCTGATTCACATAAGTTAGAATATGCGCTATCGCGACAAAGAGTTGGTTTGGAACCATTTGGTCGATTTGAGTGGTGTTGTAAATCGCCCTGGCAAGTGCAGGGCTCTCGACGACTTCAACCTCATTTTTAGTCGCTAGTTCTCTAATGTAAAGCGCCACATCATCTTGCCCTTTCGCGACAACAAACGGTGCCTCTGCTTGGCTTAAATCATAAATTAGGGCAATGGCGTAACGGGTCGGGTTGGTTAACACAACGCTCGCTTTAGGCACGCGCTCATTGGCACTTCTCTTGGCATTTTGAGTCTGTATCTGACGGATTCGAGCTTTAACCTCGGGCCTACCTTCTTGGTCTTTGTGCTCATCTTTGACCTCTTGCTTGGTCATTTTCATCTGTTTTGTAAATTCATGCCGCTGATAAGGGAAATCAAATAAGCCAAACAGTAAGACGATTAAAAGAAGGTAACCCAAGTACTCAATGGTAATGGTTGCTACGGAAAGTACGACGGTATCAAAGTGGGCACTGACTAAGTTGGTGATCACCGAGATGTAGCTCGATATTACCCAGTACAGTAGGGTAAAGAACAGAGAGACCTTAATGACGTTCTTAAACAGTTCGACGATCGATTGAGAGGAAAATATGCGTTTCAGTCCTTTGAGTGGGCTTATCTTTTCCCACTTGGGGATCAATAAAGATGGGCTGAATATCCACCCACCAAGTAGTGTTGAGCCGACGATCGCGGCAATCATTTGATAAATCAGAAGCGGGAAAAATAGCGTGATCATCGAAAAAAGCGCGGTGCCTACTAACTCAACGATAGCCATTGGCTGGCTGACCGTTTGGCTATCAAACTGAAAGCTGACAAGAAACAGTTCTATGAAGGTCTGTTTAATCATGTCTACATTCAACACGTAGTAAGCAACGACGCTGACAAGGGTTATTGAAGAAACGAACTCTTTAGCGCGCGGTACTTGCCCTTCTCGTCTAGCTTTGGCGAGCTTATGTTGACTGGGTTGCTCGCTCTTATCTCCGGAGTCTTGATGATCAGACATTAGGCAGCCTCAACATATAGTGCAGATGCTGGTTCAACTCTAATACCAGATCAAAATAGTGATCGCCAATACCGGTTAGGGAGGCCATTAATGCGAATAAGCCAAGTAGCATGGTCATTGGGAAACCAAGTGCAAAGACATTAAGAGACGGTGCCGCTTTGTTCATTAAACCAAACGTGATGTTGCTCAATAGCATCACGACAATAGCAGGCACCGCTACCAGTAAGCCGGTCGCAAACATCCAAGAGACCATTTTCAAGACGTATTCAATGCTGTTGAAAGGGAAGGCTGAATTGAGAGGCCAATATTCAAAGCTTTCTTTAAACACAAGCAGCATCACTAGGTGTCCATCTAAAGAGAGGAAAAGCAACATAGAGGTGATGAACATGATTCTGCCAATGATGGCGATACTAACGCCATTGGCAGGGTCATTCATTATTGCCATGGCTAACCCCATTTGCATGGAAATCGCCTGCCCCGCAATTGAAAAAATAGTGAAAAATATCATCACTGCAAAGCCAATTAAAAAACCAAATATGAGTTGGTAAAAAGAGAACAGTAGAGTGTCGATGCTGAAAGGGTTAAATGGAGGAACCTCCTTCACTAAGGGAGCGAGAAGCAAAGAAAAAATAAAAGCAAACAGCAACTTAACTCTTACCGGTATCGCGTTATCACCAAAAAATGGTGCGATAAGAAAAAGCCCAGTAAATCGGACAAATGGCCACCAGAGTATCCCTAGCCATTGGGTGATATCAGTAAAGGTTATTTGCATCAGGGCTAGCCAACCTTGCTTGGTATTGTATTGAAGATAAACAAGAATAGGTCGTTGATCTCTTGTAATAACCAATGGCCAGAAAGAATGATGCATAACAGAGTTACTAATAGCCTAGGAAGGAAGCTAAGGGTTTGTTCATTGACTTGAGTTACCGCTTGGAAAATTGCTACGACCAAACCCACGACAAGGCTAGGCACGATAAGAACCGACACCATAAGAATGATCAGCCAGATTGCTTGGCTTACCAGAGTGACGGCTTCTTCCGGACTCATCCACTTATCCAAAAACTGTTGGCTAAACTCCCCATGAGTAAGCCCCAGCCATCGACGATGACAAATACCAGCAGTTTAAAAGGCAGAGAGACAATCAAGGGCGACAGCATCATCATCCCCATCGACATCAGAACAGAAGCCACCACTAAATCGATGACCAGGAAGGGCAAAAACAACATAAAGCCAATTTGAAAGGCGGCCTTGAGCTCGCTCAGTAGATAAGCCGGCAGTAATACTAAGAAGGGAATATCTTGATCGGACTCTATGGAGGTTTCGCCTGCGATTTTGGAGACTTGTTCGAGTGCCTTACGTTGCGTTTGGTCCAGCATGTATCGTCGCAGCGGCTTTTCTGCTGTGGCTAACGCTTCCATCAAGGACATTTCATCGTTCGAGTATGGAATGTAAGCGGTATCGTAAATCTTGGTCCAGACTGGCCTCATGATCAGCAAAGTAAAAATGAGTGCAATCCCCACAAGCACCTGATTTGGTGGCGTTTGTTGCAGACCGAGCGCTTGCCTTAAAATGGCCAAAACAATGACGATTCGCGTGAAGCTGGTGCACATGATCACGAAAGCTGGAACGAAGCTCAGTAATGTCATCAGGATTAGAATCTGCAATTTAATGCTGTATTCAGTGCCGTCAGATGTGGTTGTTTCACTGAGAATCGTCAGCCCTTCTGCGTGCGATGTACTCGCGAATAACGCAAAAGCTAGCGTGAAGAATATTCGTTTCGGCATCGTACTCTTTGCGTTATTCAAAGGAGCTACTTACTTGGTTTCTTGATGATGCTCAGTAATCTAACGCCATACTGACCATTCTTGGATACTATCTCCCCCGTGCCAAACGCGGTGCCGTTGATCTTGATATCGACGGGGTCGCCTTCATGTTTTTCCAGCATCACGACACTGCCTGCTTTTAAATTCAGTAGCTCATCTAATATCAATGTCTTACGTGCAACCTCAACGGTGATGTCGACAGGGATACTTTTTAGCAGAGAGATGTTACTCATATGCTCTTTGTCGTCTCCCAAGTCCAAGTCGTCGGTAAGATCATCCAAATCTAAGTCATCAAGATCTGGTAATTCATCATGAAGGTTTAAGTCGCTCATTGAGCTGTCAATGTTGTGTGTCTCTTTGTCGTTAGCCATCGATTTCGACTCCCAGTTCAGAGTTTATGGATTGAAGTTTGCCAAAAAAAGTAGGGTGTCCGTTGACCTTGACCGTGAGGTTTTTGCACAAGGTCATGGGCATAAAATCCCCGGGTTTTAGCTGAGAAAGCTCATGGAGTGTGCACTGCCGGTGAAGCATGACACACCCTAGCTCAACGGGCTGATAGCGTAAGTTGTCGAGTATCTCTTCCCGATCAAAGGTTTCGTTACTTTCCATCATGTCGCGCAGCTTTTTCACGTATTTGTTGTCGATCATGAAGGTCAGATCGAGCTGTTGGTCGTCGAACTCAAACGTAATGGTGACACCAATGTCAGAGGGCTGATGGTCGGTGTGCTCAATGGCGTAGTGATTGGCATCGGCAGTCAGCGCGTTGGTTATCGCCATGGCGAATTTTTGAAAAAGCCTTAGGTGGGTTTGGGTTAGCGCAATGTCGTTATTGCTACGCTTTGATTTCTTGAGTGGTAACGGGTTGTTGAGGTGCTTGTGTAGCAGAATATCGGCAGCTTGTGGCGCAATAAAGAAAAAAACATGCCCAAATTCCTCAATATGAAGAACGGTTTTGATGCTATTTGCTGGAGGTCGACGAGCTTCTGAAAACGTCGCTTTTACGTGACGGCCCGCAAAGTTAAACTTAAAAATATCAATAATTTCTGTAGAGAAATGGCTTGAGTGCCTTAACAGAAACTTACGCATTTTTATGCTCGGATTTCCGAATTCAGTCAATGATAACTTCTTCATGTCAAGTACCAATTGTTGGTTTTTGCGGTCACTCTCAAATTTGACACGCTAATTAATCCTAACTATAGGTTAAAGCAATCTCATTTCAACTTCGGTTGTGAGAGAAAATATAAAAAGTTAAAGGCCTACTTCTTAAAAGGATTAAGGCCAAACAACGACGAGGCTAGGGCAATGATTCACTTAGACGATGCGCTTGGGGTACACCCAAAAATGGTGCAGTTTCGTTTGGACAGAGCAGCAGTATTGAGCTCCAATATTGCTAACGTGGACACGCCTAATTACAAAGCGACGGATCTAAGATTCGAGGCGGTACTCAGTGGTATTGGTCACTCAAAAGACTGGTACATAGGTACGACGGCTCAATATCGGATTCCTGTGCAAAGAACACGAGATGGCAACACTGTTGAGCTAGAAAATGAGCAAGCTAGGTTCGCGAAAAATGTGATGGATTATCATCAGAGCCTTGCGTTTTTGCAGTCTAAGATCAACGGGATAAAGTCTGCCATCAAGGGACAATAAGTGAATTAGGTAGGGACATCATGGCTTTCTTAGGTATCTACGAGACGGCAGGCTCAGCGATGAGTGCACAGACCGTCAGGCTTAATACTATCTCCAGTAATTTGGCGAATGCCGATTCAGTATCTGGTGACCCATCAAAAGTCTATAAACCGCTGAAACCGATTTTCTCAGCAGTTTATAACCACTTCAATGCACAGCAAACTCAACAGCAAGGTGTGGTGCCGATTCGGATTGCCGATGTTGTTGAAGTCTCCTCAATGATGGAAGGCCGTTATGAGCCCAACAATCCTCTCTCCAATGACGAAGGGTATGTTTATTACTCTGGCATTAATGTCGTTAACGAAATGGCTGACATGATATCGGCTACTCGTAGTTTTGAAGCCAGCGTAGAAGTGCTCGGCAACGTAAAGTCGATGCAACAATCACTGATGGGGCTTTGGCGTAGTTAATGTAACTGCTGCCAATGACGCCAGAGGAATTACACCATGACGACGATATCCGGTGCGGCGCAGGTCAATAATATTGAGTCTGCGTCAACGATCACCCCTCAAGATAATCCGAATAGTGCGAGTGCATTAAAGAATGAGTTCATTACTTTAATGGTGGCTCAGATTGAAAATCAAGATCCACTCAACCCAACTGACGGCACGGAATATGTCGCACAGTTGGCGCAGTTCTCTCAGGTTGAAAGTACAGAAAACCTTGTTCAGCTGACGCAAAACAACTCGACAATGCTCGATAACTTACAAGTGCTTAGCACCGCCGCGCTGATTGATAAAACAGTGACGGTAAAAAGTGATCGCTTGTCTGCATCGGGTGTTGATCAGCATGCGGGATACGTTGAGTTACAGGCGCCATCGAATACCGTGATACTGGAGTTAGTTGACTCACTTGGCAACGTAAAGTCGATGAACCTTGGCCCGAACAGTGCAGGGCGAGTGGATTACACATTGGATGCGCAAGCCATGGGGCTGACGGGTAAGTACCAAATGCGTATCAAATTGGACAGTGGACAAGATTATCAGCCATCGATTTATCAGCATGGCCAAGTGGAACATGTGACGACACCTTTAATCGGTGGTACCAGTCACTTGCAGGTAAAGGGAGTTGGCATGGTGGCGTTTTATGACGTTGCTGCCTTCTCAAATGAGTAAAGTTTGAAATAGGTTAAAAGATTTTCGCTATATTTTTTCGGCTTTTGCCGGTTTTAGTTTGTTTTTTAAAGTAAGTAAGATGGCGGCTGTCGTTCTTCGCTAGCTAAGTAAACCTGCGGAGATAGCCTCTTTAGCGTGAAGAGGAAGACATTATGAGTTTTAGTATTGCACTGAGCGGGCTTAATGCCTCGAACTCAGAGCTGAACACCATTTCGAATAATATTGCTAATGTTTCTACGACAGGTTTTAAAGAGTCGAGAACCGAGTTTGCTTCCGTTTATAGCGGTAGTGAAGCTGGTGGCGTTGAAGTGGTTGGGGTTTCGCAAAACTTTGAAAAAAGTGGAACGGTTACAGGTACAGGGCGATCTCTGGATATGGCATTGAGTGGTAATGGCTTCTTTGTGCTTGAAGACAGTAAAGGGCAAACCCTCTATACCCGTTCTGGTATTTTCAACATGAACGCCGATGGCGTGATCACGGCAAATAGTGGTGCGGCTCTGCAAGGTTACTCGGTTGATGGCAATAATAACCTGCTGTTGGGGTCGGTAGGCACCGTGCAGATCAGTACTGCATCCTTGCAGGCTAGGGAAACAGATGCCATTGAGTTTGTTGCCAATTTAGATGCCAGAGAGCAAGTTCCCGCCACCGCATTTGATTACGGTGATTCATCCACCTACAACCATTCCTATACCACTCCAGTTTATGACTCTCTAGGTAACCCACATACGGTGAGTCAGTACTTTGTAAAAGGTGCATCCAATGATTGGGATGTCCATGTTTTGGTTGATGGTAAAGCGATTGATGGCGCTGATGCCTTGATACCTGCCGCGTCACCAACTGCAACAGACACAGCAAATTTTACTTTTAATGCCGATGGCACCATTTCGTCAGGGGGAAATTATTCAGTCAGTTTTGACCCTGCGAATGGGGCGAACAGTGTTACGGTTAATATTGACCTTGCTGCGGTCACTCAATTTGGTAGTGACTTCGTTGTCTCCAAAAATAGCCCGAATGGTTATACCTCTGGTGACTATGCCAGTGTTCGTATGGAAAACGATGGCCGTATATTTGCGACCTACACCAACGGCCAATCTCAATTGCAAGGTCAGGTGGTGCTTGCCGACTTTGCTTCTCCTCAAAACATGATCAAAACCAGTGATACCGCTTGGTTGCAAAGCTTCAGTTCCGGTACGCCAGTTCTTGGTACCGCGGGCAGTGGGGTATTCGGTGATTTGACTTCTGGTGCACTCGAAGGTTCTAACGTCGATCTGACGTCTGAATTGGTGGCCTTGATGACGGCTCAACGTAACTATCAAGCCAATACCAAGTCGATATCGACATCGGATCAATTGACGCAAGCCTTGTTCAACGTGGTGTAGCGCTATGAATCCTATTCTATTCAGTGCAGCGAAAGGTGCAGAGCGAACCATGCTCGCTCAGCACGTTCGCGCAAATAATCTGTCACATGCGGATACCGTAGGTTTTAAAGCCTTAATGGAGCACTCAACACCGATGCGCCTTGAGGGCTCAGGCTTTCTGACTTCCGTCACGTCTAGAACCAACTCATCGATTAATAACTTTGCTCAGGGTGAAGATATACGTACAGAGCGACCATTGGATATTGCGATCAATGGTGATGGTTTTATTACGCTCGAAGGGCTAGAAGATGAACCTGCTCAGCTCTTTACCCGGGCGGGTAATTTTCGATTGGATGGTAATGGGCAACTCTATCTTGGTGAGCGTCGGGTGATGTCGACAGAAGGTCCAATGGTGTTACCAGATTTTGAGTTTGTGTCGGTGAGCTCGAATGGGTTGGTGTCTATTACCCCTATTGGTGGTGAGGCGTCGCTAGAGGTTGGCGCCCTCAAGCTGGTTAAGCCTGAGAATGAGCAAATGACCATGCATGCCAGTGGTCATTTTGTTCCGAAAGGTGGGCAAGCATTGGCTGAAGATTTTACCGTTCAGGTTCGTTCAGGTTATTTAGAAGCGAGTAATGTCTCCAGTTTAGAAGAGCTGGTCAGCATTATGTCGCTTACTAGACAATACGAAATGCAAATTGAAGTGATGGCATCTGCAGATGAAATCGCTCAGATAGGCAATAAGCTTCTCAAAGCTTAAGGAAGGGAATTATGCACAGTGCCTTATGGATATCCAAAACAGGGATGGCCGCACAAGATGCAAAAATGACGGCTATTTCGAACAACCTTGCCAATATCAATACGGTGGGTTTCAAGCGTGACCGCGTGGTGTTCGAAGATCTTTTTTATAGCGTCGATAAACAAGCGGGTACCGAAACCACAGAGCTCAATGAACATCCAACAGGTATTCAGCTTGGTAATGGTGTTCGAGTGGTCGGCACCGAGAAAGTGTTTACCCAAGGGAATATTCAGAATACGAATCAACAGTTTGATTTAGCTATTTTGGGGGATGGTTTTTTCCAGATAGAGAACTCAGAAGGAGAGCTGCTTTATACCCGAAATGGGCAATTTCAAACTAACTCTGATGGGCAGCTAGTCAACACGCAAGGCTATCCTTTGATTCCTGAAGTTGTCATTCCTCCAGAAGCGACCCTAGTCAGCATTACTGCTGATGGTGTGGTCAGCGCCACGATACCGGGCCAAGTTAACCCTGAAGACCTAGGGCAAATTACCATCGTTAAATTCATGAATCCTGCGGGGCTTTCTGCTCAAGGGGGAAACCTATTTATTGAAACTGAAGGTTCAGGTGAAGCGGTCGAGCTCGTCGCCGGAACAGAAGGTTCAGGCCAATTAAAACAAGGAGCACTTGAAGGGTCGAACGTACAGGTGGTGGAAGAGATGGTCGATATGATCGCCACCCAACGCGCTTATGAGATGAGCGCCAAGATGGTCAGCGCAGCCGATGAGATGCTGCAGTACATCGCGCAACAATCATAGCTTTCGCTTTAACGAGCGAATAGCGATGGTCGTTAGGGAGTTCTGACATGGAAAAGTCAATCAAACCAGGGTTGGGTAAGGCGCATGCAATCTGTGTGATTTATTACCTAACCGTAGTTACCTTGCTGGTGGTGATGGTTGCCGGCTGTGCTGGTCGTCAAGACGATTTTATTCCACCATCGCCGAATGATGAAGCGTATGCACCGCCAGAGCTGGACTATCAAGTGACAAGAGTCAGCAAAGGCAGCCTTTATACGGGCACCACCTCGATGACCCTGTTTCAAGATCGAAGAGCGTACCGTGTGGGCGATATTTTAACGGTGTTGTTGGATGAAAAGACAGAGTCAGATAAGAGTGCCTCAACTCAATATGGCAAAGATTCCAGTGCCAACATTACCGCGCCCACATTGGGCAACAAGACGTTTGATGACGTGAGTGCTTCCGTCGATGCCACCCGTGATTTTGATGGTGCTGCTGCCTCAAAGCAAGGCAACAGCTTATCAGGCTCTATTACTGTCACCGTTTACAACGTCTTGCCCAATGGTGTGCTTAGGGTAAGAGGTGAAAAGTGGCTCAAGCTGAACCAAGGGGACGAATATATTCGTCTGACCGGCAATGTCAGGGTCGATGATATTCAGGCAGACAATACCCTCTCCTCCCAGCGAATCGCTGATGCAAGAATCACTTATGCTGGCCGCGGCTCGTTTGCTGATACCAATACTGCAGGTTGGTTGACCCAGTTCTTCAATTCGCCATGGATGCCATTCTAATGAAATCCCAAATTCGCTTCTACTTAACCTCGTTGGCGTTGCCTTGGTGCTTGCTCTGTTTTACTTCGGTGGTCGATGCAGCGCGGCCGATTGCTGAAGTCGCAGAGGTGTATGGAGACAGACAAAACCAACTTATTGGCTATGGATTAGTTGTCGGCTTGGACGGGTCTGGTGATAAATCGCAAGTGAAGTTCACGCAACAATCAGTGGTTAACATGATCAAACAATTTGGGGTGCAACTGGATGATTCCACCAACCCTAAACTGAAAAATGTCGCCGCCGTTAGTGTCACAGCCATGGTGGAGCCTCACCAAGGAGCAGGTCAAACCCTGACGGTGACGGTGTCTTCATTGGGGGACGCAAAAAGCTTGCGCGGCGGCACCTTATTGCTGACTCCATTACGAGGTATCGATGGCGAAGTTTACGCAATAGCACAAGGCAGCCTAGTTGTTGGTGGCTTCAATGCTACCGGTGAAAACGGAACCAGCATTACAAGAAACACACCGACCGTCGGGCGTATTCCCAATGGTGCGACCTTGGAGCGTGAGGTCTCGACCGGTACTGATTTAGAGCCAACGATACGCTTGCAACTCAAACAACCGAATTACGAAACCGCGCTCAATGTTTCCAAAGCCATTAATAAGATGTTCGGCGGGCAGGTAGCCAAAGCGCTCAATAAAGGTCAGATCCAAGTCTCTGCCCCGATTGATAGCGAAGACCGAGTGATGTTTGTTGCCATGATTCAAGAGCTTGAGGTTGAAGAGGGGCGACGACTGCCTAAGGTCGTGTTCAACTCTCGCACCGGAACTGTGGTGATCAGCCAGAACGTGACGGTGTCTGAAGCTGCGGTCAGTCAAGGCGGGATTACCGTGACGATATTGGAATCTCAATCCGTTTCTCAGCCTGGTGGTGCTTTCAATACTGCTGGAGAAACCGCGATTATTCAGAACTCACAAGTGAGTGTGGATGAGGAAGATGGGACCACTATGGTTTGGCCGAAAGGGACCAATCTGCAAGAGATCGTTGATGCGATTAACAACATTGGTGCGACACCAGAAGCGCTTATGCAAATCTTGCAGGCACTCGATGAGATAGGTGCCATTAACGGTGATTTGGTGGTGATCTAATGACTAATCTAACGGCTTTGACTCACGTGGCGCTTGAACCGATATCGAGTAACCAAGCGACGCCAATACTGGACAACCCAAAAATGGCAGCGTCGGTTAAACATGCTGATCATCCGCTGCCATTTGCAAGATTAATGATGAATAGAGCGCCTGAAACGGTGCACATGGCGAAAGCCAGTGCAGGTTCAAGCCAAGCTATGACCAACTTTTACTTAGACAACAACGCGCTTGCTAAATTGAAGCATGACAACTCTGCCTCAGGATTATTAGCGGCTTCACAGCAGTTTGAGGCGTTGTTTTTACAACAAATGCTGACCCGAATGCGCTCTGCCAGCCAAGCGCTTAGTGACAAAGATAATCCGTTGTCGATGAAATCAGACGATATGTTTCAGGGCATGCTAGATGCTCAGCTTGCACAACGAATCAGTCGTCAATCGTCGTTTGGATTAGCCGAGATGATTTTTAAACAGTTGTCATCACAAGTTATCGGCCGACCTTTTGATAAGGAGAATCAGTAATGGGAATGACCAACATCGGATTAAGTGGTGCACTCGCCAACCGTGTAGCTCTCAATACAACGGCGCAAAATACCGCTAATGTGAATACCCCTGGGTATAGCCGTCAAATCGTGACGATGGAAGCCAGTTTATCTGGCAATGCCGTGAATGGTATTAACTTAGGCTCCGGCGTTGAGGTTAGCGATATCCTGCGGATTGCCGATCAATCGTCTATTAATCGACTAAGAGAAGCGACGGAATCTGCCCAATATAGCCAAAGCTATTTTAATGGTTTGTCCAATTTGGAGAACTTGTTAGGAGCTGATGGGCTTAGCCTCACACAGGGAATGAATGGATTTTTTGCTGCCATTGATGAGGCCAGTGTGACACCTGAAAGCGTCGCTTTTCGCCAGCAAGTACTGACAAATGCTGATGCTCTAGCGCAGCAGTTTAACGCTGTATCCGCTCAGTTGAGTCAGCAAGAAGCCGCGCAAAGTGAGCGTTATGGCGCACTGGTTACCCATGTGAATAGCCAATTAGAAAGCATCGCTTCTCTAAACCAAAAACTGCAAGAAGATGCGCTGCTCGGCAAGAGCGTTGGTGGCTTACAAGATGCGATGGATAAACACCTCAATGAACTCTCTAAGTCTCTCGATGTTAAGGTGATCTACACCAATGGTGGCGTCGAACTCTCGACACCAAACGGTCAGCCTTTAGTGATTGGCGGTTATGCCGCATCGCTTGAGCGAGACCTATCCAGTGGCGATCCTTACAGCACGGATCTGAACATTACCTTTCAGTCGATGACGACGCCTGTTGATGCTTCGTTGGGTGGAGAGTTAGGGGCGCTCGAAGCGCTAAAAACCAACCAATACGATCCCATCCAAACGTTGCTAGCAGATCTTGCCAAAGGCTTGGCTGATGGAGTGAATACGGCATTGAATTCAGGGTTTGATCTTAATGGCGTAGCTGGTCAGAACTTGTTTACCTACACCCCAGGCAGTGAAGCCTTATCTTTGGCGATTGATCCTAACCTCACTGCACAAGACTTAGCCTTTTCATCGAGTGCGACCCTTGCCGGAAACGGCGATGTGTTGAAAGACCTATCGATGTTGTCACAAACACCACTAACCAATGGCTCTGTGGTGGGAGAAACACCCTACAGCGCCTATTCAGGGTTACTCGGTGATATCGGTATTTTCACTCGACAGGCGCAGAGCGAGGCAACGGCAGCTCAAGTCAGCATGGAAGACGCACAAGTGGCGAGAGACAGTGTCAGTGCGGTTAATTCCGATGAAGAGGCCGCCAACATGCTGCTGTACCTCAACGCTTATGAGGCCAACATGAAAATTATTAGTACGGCGAATCAGATGTTTCAGACCTTGCTAAGAGCATTCTAGGAGAAAAGTGATGCGTGTAACGGACTCCCAATTTAACGCGGTGATGCAGCGTTCATTAATGGACAACAATATCCGCTTGAACAAAGTTTTTGAGCAAATGTCGACCGGGCTGAAGATCAATCATTTATCCGATGACCCGATTGCCGCTGTGCGCCTTGAAGGGCTCAAAAAGACCGTCTCTGACAATCAGCAGTACCAACGCAATATCGAAAACGTGCAGTCACAGCTGACGCGCTACGAAACTAACGTCAACACGCTTGAGGAGCTCTCTCAACAAGTGAACGAACTGCTCCTACAAGGGAAAAACGGTACGCTTGATTCACAGAGTAGAGCGGGGATAGTGCTAGAACTTAAGTCCCTCAAAACGGAAATGTTGAACACATTGAACCAAGCCAATGATGGCAGTTATCTCTTTTCAGGAACGGATATCAGCACCCCAGCGATCGCTACAACACCGCCTTATGCCTTAAATCCCAACTCAGATTATCGCGAGACTAAGGTCGGTGATAATCAGTACGTACCGAGTAACTTAACCATCACCGATACCATAGGTAGTAGTGCAATTTTTACTGATTTAGACAATGCGATAGCAGAATTGGAGCTTCCAACTGGGGGATTTACTGCTGCTTTAGATAATGCGCTCAATACCAACCAAGCGCTTCATCAAAGCTTGTTGGTTTCATTAACTGATATTGGGAGTCAATACAACGCCTTAGACAGGTTGAAAGAGACCAGTATCGATATGGTGTTCTTTGCAGAAACCGTTCGTTCTGAGCTAGAGGAACTCGATTATGCAGAGGCATCCGTTGAACTTAACCAAGGTATGATCGCGCTAGAAGCTACGCAAAAAACCTTTGCGCGTGTTGCCGGAATTTCACTGTTTGATTTGTTATGAATAAGTACTTTTGGGCAACCGCTAGCTTGGGCACTTCCTCTGTCTTTCGCCGTGCCCTTGGCAAGATGCTAGGCGTTTTGCTAATAGGCTGGGGAGTGATGCTGTCGACTCAGGTTTTGGCGCAGCGCTACATTGTTCCGTTCGATAGTGTCGAGTGGCGGTTCACAGAGTCTGTCGATCAGTGTGAACTGAACTCTTTCGATCCTCACACCGGCTTTTCTGTGCAATTCATTTTGTTGGCGGCAAGCCCGATGGAGGTCAGAGTGGAAAAGCGTGGTGTGCGTTCACTTCCGACATCAACGTCATTCAATACTACAGAGCCTGTTTGGGGAACGTCCCAGTCTTACACCACAACCACCATCGAAAGAGTAAACAAGCAAGGGGCCGCTTTGGTGACAGACGATGGCGCAACCTTGATGTTGGATGATATGGCAAGTGGCGCTTGGTTTAACGTTAATGCGATGGATTTTGATGTCTATTTCCCAACCACCAACTTTAAGCCAGCTTTAGATCAATTTAATGAGTGCCGTTATGGCTTGCCGCCGGTCAACTTCCAGCATGCGCGTCGAGTCGAATTGCGCTTTCAGCAAGGGGCGGTGTCACTCACCGAAGGGCAGAAACGTACCATTAATGACATCAGCACTTTGGTCAAACGAGACTCGAGAATCATTAGAATCCTGATTGATGGTTACACCGATAATTCCGGTGATTCCGTCGCTAATTTACAACTTTCAAAGCAGAGAGGATCCGACGTTGCGCAGTGGTTTATGGGCAATGGCGTGTCAAAGAAAATGATTGAGATACGCGGCCACGGTGATCGTTATCCAAAGTACGACAACACGACTCAGCAAGGCCGGGATAAGAATCGTCGCGTAGAGATTCGGTTAGTGCGCAAGTGATGCAACCGCGAGGGTAAACAATGGAAAAGATGACTGCAGTCCAAATGCAACAAGCAATGTTAGGGAAGATAGAGCAGCAGCAAGAGGTTGCCAGTAATCCGTTCTCTAACCAAGCTGTCACGGGAGCGATGGTGAGAGGCATCACGCATGACAATCACACGGTTAACCCGGTATCCGATAATTCACTGGCGTTCAGCAACACCTTGAAAAGTGTGCTCGATACCGTAGATAGATACCAATCTCATGCTTCGGAAAAAATCACCGCCGTTGAGTTAGGTAAAAGCGATGATTTATTGGGAGCGACGGTCGCATCACAGAAAGCTCAGCTCTCATTTAATGCATTGATGCAAGTGCGCAACAAGATGGTGTCCAACTTTCAAGACATCATAAAAATGCCAATTTAGGCTAGGGATTAGCGATGGCAGCAGAAGCAGAAACTCAACCCGCGTTGACCAATAATATGGGAGTAGCCAAAGAGAAGCTCACTGAGGCCTCTAGTTGGCTCACGAGGTTTTGGCAGAGTTCACAACGCAACGTCATTATCATCACTATTTTTGCGACGATTACTGCGGCGATCATCGTGATTATGCTGTGGACGTCATCAGAACGGTTTAGGCCCCTCTATAGCAAATCAGCGAACTTCGATTCTAGCCAAGTACTGCAAATGTTGGATGAGGAATCAATACGTTACCAGTTGAGTCAGGACGATGGGCAAATACTGGTTCCCGAAGGTGATGTCGCCAAAATCCGCATGATATTGGCGTCTAAAGGATTAAAAGAACAATTGCCGAGTGGCTTTGATTCGCTAGATAGCTCAAAGAGCCTCGGCGAGAGTCAGTTTATGGAGAATGCTCGCTATCGCCATGCTCTAGAGGGCGAGTTAGCACGCAGTATCACCACTATGAGTGCAGTGAGCTTGGCTCGTGTTCATTTGGCCATACCGAAGGAAAGTTTGTTTATGCGTGATGACGCTGAGCAGCCGAGAGCCTCGGTGATTGTGCATATTATTAATGGGATGGACCTTAAGCCGACTCAGGTTGAGTCCATCATTAACTTAGTGTCTGGTGCGGTTATTGGACTTAAATCGGAACATGTGCGAGTGGTCGATCAACATGGTCGTTTGTTATCAAATGATGCGACGGTTGGGGACATTACCGTGACGACTGGCAAGCAATCCGATTACAAGCGTAACCTTGAAAAAAACTTGGTCGCTCAAGCGACTGACATGCTGACCCCAATTCTCGGTGCAGCCAACTTTCGAGTTCAAATTGCCAGTGATATTAATTTTTCTAAGGTTGAAGAAACAGAAGAAATCTACGCTGATCCTGTGGTCCGAAAAGAGACCTTATTGAGTGACATGAACGAGTCGTCGATGGCGCTCGGGATTCCGGGGGCATTGAGCAACACACCACCAGTGACCGATGGAGAGCCTCAACCAGAGCCTAACGCCAAGGTCAATCGAAGTGAAACATCGCGTGATTATGCGGTGAGTGGCAAGGTTCGCCATACTCAGCATCAGCAAGGTGTATTGCAGAACCTCTCTGTCTCTATTGTGGTGAACGACTTAGCGAACCCCAATCAAACTTGGACACCTGAAGAGCTTACTAATGTTGAGAATGTGGTTCGTTCGGCAATAGGGTTCAATACCGAGCGCGGCGACAGCATTCACATCACTCACTTCCCTTTTGTGATTGCCAGTATTCCAGAGCAAGCCCCGATTGCTTGGTTTGAGAACACGCATATTATGCAGCCTCTTAAATATCTACTTGGAGTGATGCTCAGTGGTTTGATGATCATGGTGGTGCTGCGACCTCTAGCACAATACCTTACTAAGTCAGCGGAGCAAGAAGAGCTGGAAGCGGAAAGCATGGAATACGATGACGTCATTACCAAAGAAGAGCGTGCCGCTGATGCAGCCTTACAATCCAAACTGGAATCGTTAGGTATTGATGCAACCGGTATTAAGGCGCTTGATGACAACTTGCCATCTGCGGATAGCCCACTCGAAGTTCAAATTAAACATCTCAAATTAATCGCAAAAGAAGACCCGAATAGGGTGGCTGAGATTTTACGTACTTGGATACAAGCATAACGAACCAAATAAAAGTCAGTAGGGAGAAGGGGCATGGATGGCAAACAAACCTATCAATCAGTGGACGGCGTTGCGATGTTGGTGTTGACGATGGGAGAGGACATCGGTTCTGAAGTACTCAAAGGCTTCACCCATGAAGAGATCAAACAGATCACGCATGCCATGAGTAAAATGAAGGACATCAAAGCCAAAGATGCGCTGGTCTCTTTGTCGGGCTTTTTTGATGATTTTCGTAAGCACTCCGGGATTCTCGGCGGGACACGACAATACATCACCAATGTGTTGGAAAAGACGTTAAACGGCAATTTGGCGAGAGATCTTGTGTCGGAGATTTATGGCGATGAGATCCGCTCACATGCTGAAAAGCTGGCATGGATTCCTCCGGAGCTTTTGGTCAATGATCTCAAGAAAGAGCACATCAATCTGCAAGCGCTGTTGATTGCCCACCTCCCTTTGGAATACAGCGGTCGTGTTATGGAGGAATATGAGGAACAAGAGTGCCATGCGTTAATCCTGCAAATCTCTAAGACACAGGTGTTAACCTCTGGTCTGATGGAGACACTAAAAGACCTTATCGATCGCTGCAAAGTCAATTATCACAGCGGCGGGTCTGCCAGCCTGCAGGGTTCGAAAGTGGTCGCGAACCTTATCAACCGTTATTCCGGTGACAAAAGCAATTTATTCCAATTCCTTCATGATCAAGACGCTGAAGCCGCAGAGCTGGTGGAAGAGGCGATGTTTGATTTCTTCACCCTATTTAATCAAGACCTAGAAACCATCAACCTGATTAACGAAAGAGTCAGCCTGGAGCAATGGGCATATGCCCTCAAAGGTACCAATAAAGATTGTCGCCTTTACATCATTAACTCTATGCCACAACGGGTATCGACAGAGCTCAAAGAAAACCTGGTACGCATTGGTGCTGTGCCGGTCAGTCAGGTTGAGCAAGCACGTAAAGATATCATTGATATCGTCAAACAAATGCAATCGGAAGATATCATCAAGCTGAACTTTGCTAACGAGCCAAGGTTGACCTAATCGGAGATGTGGTATGAAACTCACGGGTATTACGCAGCGCAAAAATCAGGTGAATCCGACAACGACGGGAAAAATTAAAAAGCCGGAAAAGCTAACCAGTAACAAGCCGAACAATGCACTCGTTAGGCAGCAAATGGCGCAAATGAACCTGCAAGAAAGGCCTAAGCTGATTGCTGAGGTTGCCGATTCTCACAAAATGTACAGCAGGCTTATGATGGCGGGGGAAGTGCTACGAACTGTGGCGAGCGAATTGATTAAGCTGCGCCAGTTAGCAGAACTGAACCAGTACAGCCCAGAACAAGCCAATCACATTGATGTGATTAAGAAAAAATTGGTGTTTTGGAGTCAGAAAAGATTGTTTGGTGACTATGTCGTGGACTCAAGTTTTGCACCGATTCAAGGCGATAATCCTTTTATCGAATTTACGATTCCGGGGCTCGACTTACAGCGAGAGCGGTTTCGCGATGAGGTTGTTTCTCTGTACATCAATAACCGCTTGATACCGTTGGCGTTTGAACGTTCAGAAGACAGAGAGGTATTGCTAGAACAATTCAAGATGATGTTTGCTTATGCGCATTTGCAGCTCAGAATCAATGAACAACAAGAGTTTGTGATCGGTATTCGAGACCAACAATGGCGTTTGTGGGATGGGCAGGTTTTCGTTTCAGGCCAAGGTGGTCGGTATGCTGAAGGGCCTCCGATTGCGGTGCCGGCTCAAGCTCGCTATCCCGTGTTGGACGACATCAGTCGCTTGTTGGTCAATGAGCCGGGCTCAAATCAACAAATCGACGCCTTGCTTGAACGGGTTAATAAACTGTATTTGGCATTATCGAAAATGTTGAAAATGAAAAGGCAAAAAGCTGACCAGCTTATCGCGTTTTGTTCACACCCCGAGTTGCAAAAATTAGGCAGTTTTAAGCATCAGTTAGTGAGTAACCCAGAGCTGTCGCTTAGGTCAATTCATCGCGGCTTTAGTGGGCCAACCAGAGACAATGTAATCAAACTATTGAGAAAAAGGTGAAACAGAGACGAAATACTGCCGTTATAGTTAATTAGTAGTGCAGCAAAATGGGTAGGCAGAGATGAGTCAAATTAAGGTCGACAATGTGAAACACGTTGTGCCTCATACTCAGGTAGATGTGGTTCAAAACAAAAAAACCGAGCCCGATCAAAAAGCGAAGGTGAAGCCGATTAACCTCTCTCAGCATGAAGTGGAGTTACTCGATAATACCAAGAGCCTTTTTGACGGTATAGACGATATCGATATGGCTAAAGTCGAGCAGATTAAAGCGCAAATTTCCACGGGAGAGTTAGTGTTTGATATGGATGAGCTAGCGAAAGTCATTACGAGACTGGATCATGGAACGTAGAAGTGACCTGATTGGTTATATTACCTATGGTCAGCATGTGCTGGCTTTGTCGGGCGAGTTATCTGTACGTTTAGATGATATTCGTGCTGCGATATTGAGTCGTGAGTATCAGAAGCTGGAATCCCTCAATCAAGCGGTCACATCACTGACTCAACGGCTAGCTGACGCTGACGCCAAGCGATTTACTCTGGCCAAAAGGCTCGGTTGTAAGGAGCGACAGTACGCAAAAAACATGCAGGCTCGGCTTAAAGGAAAGGCACTGCAACGCGTTCAAACGTTGGATGCGGAAATTGAGCAGTCGATCAACCAGTGTAAAACCAAGTTGGCGCGCCAAGGCAGTGTCATGGTGATGCAGCATCAAGCAATGGAAGAGGCGCTTGGTAAGCATCAATTAAGAGTCAATGTTTAGGCTGAGGCGGTGTATGGTTAGATTATTAAAGCTAGCTGGTACATTACTGCTCGTCTATGGTTGTGTGACCAAGGTGAATGCAGAATCAGATAGCATTGCACTTGAACAACAACTCTCCACTCAAATCCATTCGCTCATTGAGCAAACCATTCGCTACCGCTATCCCCAACAGTACCAACTCGATGTTCAGCTGCGTTTTTCTCGGGCTATTCATCAGTTACCGCCCTGTACTGAGTCTGTTGAAGTGACCCATAGAAGCAAGATCAAGCTTGGCAAACAAAAGTGGAATGTGCGCTGTGCGCCTGAGAGATGGACCCTTTCTGCGACCTCAACGTCGACAATAACCGTCTGGACTGCGACAGCTAATAAAGCACTTAAGAAAGGCCAACGGCTAACGCATGACGATATTACGATTGAACCGATCAAACTCTACAAAGACCAAAAAGTGTTCTTCAAGGCCAGCGAAATCGTTGGTAGCAAAATTAAGCGCTCAGTGAACAAGGGAGGTTTGTTGACCACTTCCTCTATGTATTTGGATTATGACGTTGAAAAGGGGCACTCTGTGGATGTGGTTTTTCAATCGAATCGTATACGTTTAGAAACGTTAGGAATGGCGTTAGAAAGTGGGCTGATAGGCGACACGGTCTCTGTTAAGAATCGACAGTCTGGAAAGTTACTACGCGGCGTCGTCATTGAAAAAAACAGAGTTCGTGTGTTCTAAAATCAGATTCAATGAGCGAATTATTATTTACTCCACATCCCCTAACACATTTAATCCATACTCATTTGGGATCTCATTGTAACTCAGCACAATCAGCTCTTTGGCAAAGGCCTTGGCTAACTTGGCTATCATAGGGCGTGTGGTGGGAGGCACTACGATGACCGGTGGCAGGTTTTGGCTCTGCATGGTTTGTACTATGGTCGGCATGCGATTTTGGAATTTCTGCAAGATCGTCGGTTCAACAGGAATCGAGTCCAGAGGAATATTGGGGTCGCTTTGCTGACTCAAAGAGATCGCGCCCTTTAACTCACCTTCTAAGGTTGCACCAATAATGAAAGCGTGGATGGTTTTGCTGTTTGGCGAGATCAAATTGACGATGGTTCGTTTTAACGCGACCCGGATATTAGAAGACAGCAAGATTGGATCCTTTATGGTGTCGACGCTTTCAATAATGGTGTTGGCGATGGTTCTCACGTTAATGATAGGCACTTGTTGAGCCAGCAATTGACGGATGACCTGCATTTGTAGGTTCGGACTAATAACGCTTGCTAGGTTCTCTGCAAGCTCAGGATGCTGCATAGCAAGTCGTTGGTTGAGGGCTTTCACGTCATCATAATTGAAGATGTTGTCTAGGTGTTCGCTGCACACTTTGCTGACGTGAGTCGCGATGACATCATGCACCTCAATTACCTGAAAGCCATGATTGATCGCCTTGGTTTTATCCCCTTTTTTAATCCATAGCGCTGGAAGCTGATAGGCTGGGTCAATGCCAACAATGCCATCGAGATCAGGATGCTCAATATGGTTGCCTACTGCCATCGCTTTATCGGCATAAACTTCGCCACGTTCAATCTCATCACCATCAATGCTAATGGCGTATTCGGAAGGCTTGAGCGAGAGGTTGTCGGTTATCACCACCTCTGGCATCACAAAGCCTATTTGTTCACTGAGTGTTTTTCGGCTGCCACGAATACTCTTAATCAGGTTACCGCCCTTTTGAGAGCTTGCTAAAGGAACCAACTTGAAGCCTAACGACAGGGCAATCACATCCACGTTGGGAATAATGCTCCAATCAATCGTATTTTCTTGATGAGGCTGAGGAAGCGTATCTAAATCGGGGCTTGTATCGGGCGTAACATGCTGAAATTTAGATTGTCTCCAACCGACAAACGCCAACAATACGGTAAAGGTATAAAAGGCTAAGTGCGGCATGTTTGGCACGCTACCAATAACAAACATGACTCCCGCAGCCATGTATAAGTTGTTCGGTGACGCAAGCAACTGCCTTTTCACCGTTTGTGCCATGTCGTTATCGTTATCACTAATTCGCGTCACGATGATAGCGGCTGATGTGGCCAGTAACAGCGATGGAATTTGTGCAACCAGACCATCACCAATGGTCAGTAGGGCATAGGTTTGGAAAGCTGCTTCTGCGGTTAGGTTGTGCTCAAATATTCCTATTAGAACCCCACCGATTAAGTTGATGAACAGGATTAATAGCCCAGCAATCGCATCACCACGAACGAACTTACTGGCACCGTCCATTGCGCCGTAGAACTCCGCTTCTTCTCCTACTTCTAAACGTCGAGTTTTGGCTTCTTTCTGATCGATAGCGCCTGCATTTAAGTCTGCATCAATGGCCATCTGTTTCCCTGGTAGGGCGTCCAGAGTAAAGCGCGCTGATACTTCTGAAATCCGTTCGCCCCCTTTGGTGATGACCACAAAGTTAATGATCATCAAGATCACGAACACCACGATACCGACAACGTAGCTCCCGCCGATAACCACTTCACCAAAAGATTGAATCACCTTACCAGCGGCGTCACCGCCATTGTGACCTTCGAGTAGAACGATACGGGTAGAGGCTACATTGAGGGTTAATCGAAGCAGGGTAGCGACAAGTAATAGCGAGGGAAATATAGAGAAATCAAGCACTCGTGAAACGGTACTGCTGACCAGCAAGACGACTATGGCAAGCATGATATTAAAGGTAAAAAACGTATCCAATAAAATTGGTGGCAGCGGCAGAATCACCATCGCCAAGATCATGAGTAACACAATTGGAATTGTTAGCCGTGCAGCTATTGCATTTAATACGTGTCTCATAACAACCATTATTATGAATATTGTTGATTAATATACTAGGATACTTTTACGCACTTCTCATTTTTGAGTCTTGCTATTTTTAAATTTAGTGATCTTTTTTCCGAAAAATATGAAATGAAATTTTTCCTCTGTCGTTAACAGTTAGTGAACAGCAAACACAGATGGGGAACATCAGATGGCTATATCAGTACATACAAATTACGCAAGCTTAGTGACTCAAAATACATTGCAGTCGACCAATAATGCGTTAACTAAATCCATGGAAAAACTGTCTACCGGCTTTCGAATTAACTCAGCGGCAGACGATGCGGCAGGTCTACAAATCGCCAACCGATTGGAAGCTCAATCACGTGGTATGAATGTAGCAATGCGTAACTCGCAAGATGCGATCTCTATGTTGCAAACCGCTGAGGGTGCATTCGATGAAATGACCAATATTGCTTACAGAATGAATGATCTATCCA
This sequence comes from Vibrio sp. 10N.222.52.C3, assembly GCF_041474195.1. Classification (NCBI taxonomy): domain Bacteria; kingdom Pseudomonadati; phylum Pseudomonadota; class Gammaproteobacteria; order Vibrionales; family Vibrionaceae; genus Vibrio; species Vibrio sp. 10N.222.52.C3. Next base: position 43,773 of record NZ_JBFRTQ010000033.1, read on the forward strand.
CTCAAGCTGCTAATGGTACTAATACTACGGCAGATTTAGCCGCATTGGACTCTGAGTATCAGCAGCTGGGAGAGGAATTAGCAAATATTCTAGCGAATACCAATTATGGTGGTAACAACTTAGTAAGTGGCACGGGTGCTTTTGACGCAACAATTGACTTTCAAATTGGTAGCACATCGGCTGAGACCTTAACTTTTGATACTACAGTTGGCGGTACATCTACAGCACTGGCTGATATTCAAGCCTTTGTCGGTACATCAGGTGCTTTGGGTATTGGTGATTTAACCACCCAAGCGAATGCACTTGTCGCGATGGATGCATTGACTGGTGACCCTGCAACAGCGACAGATAATGGTCTGATCGGTCAACTGGGTGAAATTCGATCTACATTTGGTGCGACAATTAATCGCCTAGAGCACACCATTACCAACTTGGGTAATATGACGGAAAACGTGGACGCATCTAAAGGCCGAATCATGGATACCGATTTTGCCTCTGAGTCTGGAATGATGAGCAAGCAGCAAATGCTCATGCAATCGGGTGCTTCTATGCTGAGTGCATCGAAGATGGTGCCTCAATTAGCGATGAGCCTATTGGGCTAGTTTGAGTAGCAATTATTTACTCAGTAGCGGCTATACATATAGCCGAATAGCAGGAGGGTAGAGCTGTACCTCCTATGCGAGTTAAGGAGAAGGGTTATGAACGTTGATGCGGTTCAGTTAGCTAGCAATTTTGCCAGTCTAGATGTGCAGCCTTTTGAGTTGCGCTATACCCAAAAGTTGTCAACGATTACCTCAAAGACCTCTGCGATTGGTAAAGTTAAAACGGCCCTTCAGTCGCTTGAAGATAAAATTTACGAGTTTACTCAATCGGGCTCAAGCCTAACTCAAACGTCAACCTCGACATCGAGTGATGATTATTTCTCTCTCTCCGTCGACTCTGGTGTGAATGACATCAACTTAGATGTTTTTGTGCAACAGATGGCTTCCAATCATCAAGTGGTTTTTGATGCCAACTCGGTCGATTCAAATGATGTTATGGCGTCGGGAGGCGTATTTTCTGTCACTCAAGGCGGCGTTACTACAGACATCAACATTATGGATGCAGACTCTGACGTAAGTGGTGATGTTACGTACAGCGAGTTTGTAAGTTACTTCAATGATCAATTTGACGGTTCTATTCAAGCCACTCTCGTTAAGTCGCAAGGGGCGATGAAAGTGCTGTTTGGTTCTGAAAATGAAGGCGCTGACGCTGCTTTTACTTTGTCTGCAGATGCAGCCAGTGGTTGGGGTACGGTGGTGGCAGCAGCAAGCGCCGCACCAATGCAAACAGCCCAAGATGCGGTGATCGCACTCGGTGGCGAGTTTGGCACTCAACTTACTAATTCAAGTAATACCTTTGAATCGCTCATTGATGGCGTTGACCTTACAGTGACTAAATCGAACAACAGCGGAGATTCAGCAACAAAGATTGAAATTGGCGATGACCTTTCCGCCACGGTCGCTTCCTTACAAGAATTTGTTGATGCCTATAACAGCGCTGTTACTGAGATCACTAACCTAACCGCTTCTGGTAATGAAGATGAGACAAGGGGCGTATTGGCTTCGGATAGCGCAGTCCGCAGCATCAAAAACCAACTGGCTAGCGTTATACGTGATGACTACAACGGTACTCGCTTGTTTGAGTTAGGACTTGAAATCGACCGCGATGGCAAACTTAGCCTCGACTCCAGCAAATTTGAAAGTGCGGCAACGACGGTCGATTTTGAAACACTATTCACTGGAAGCGGTGGAGTCTTTGAAGCTTTTGAAAGCAAACTTGAAACCTATATCGACTTCTCTAACGGCTCCCTGAGTCGACGAATAGATACGCTCGATAATGAAAAGAGCCGCATTAATGACGCCTTAGCGGCGCTCGACACTCGCTATGAGACTTACTACAACCGCTACCTGTCTCAGTTTACTCAACTGAACTCACTCAGTAGTCAATTGGATTCGGTATCTGGACTTTTCACTATCTAAGGAGCAACACATGCTTTTAGGGAAACAGCAGCAAGCCAACTATGCCAATGTTCAAGTGACGGCTAATGCTTCAGTGTCGTCGAGCTTTGAATTGATTTGTATGTTACACGAGCGACTGATCCAAGAGTTAGAAAGTGTCAAATTCTCAATTGAAAACAAAGACTTGGAGCTCAAATCTAACGCAACGCAAAAATCGATTGATATCTTAGTTGGGCTCGATGCATCTCTGGATTTATCGACTGGGGAAGAGCTTATCCAAAACATACACGCCTTGTATGAGCACGCCATTGCGACTGTATTTGAGGCGTCGAAAGAGATGAATACCGAACTTATCGTTAAGTTGATTGGTGTCGTGACCGATCTGAAAGAGGGATGGGAAGGCGCAATGGAGTGGCTTGATGAAGCCCAATCCTAAACAGGTAGAACGTCTTGTTAGTAAGTTAGAGGACGCAGCAAATCGCAAAAAATTTGCTGAGATCGTGAAGCTTAATCTGTTGGTGAAAAAGGTGCTGCTAGAGGTTGAACAGTCGCACCCTGATTATGTTGCTATCGTTAGGCGACTTAAGTCGGCTCATGAGCAATGTCGAATCTTAGTGACTCATGAGCAAGCCTTATTAAAACAGCAGCTTAGTAACAATATCAGTCTACGTGAACGTGACAAAGCCTATGCTCAGACACAGGTCAGAGCGGGAGAGTAATTATGGAATTACAAGCACAAACGTCGTCTTATAGGAGCAGTTTGGATTTACTGTCGACGGCAAGTCCTTCAGTGAAAAGTAACACCGCGAGTACGTTAGCGACGCCTATAGCTTCTGAAACCTTAGCCTCTGAAGCTTTAGCTTTTGAACCATTGGCTTCAGAACTAGGCGAGATACGTATGACGCCGCTTGCGCAGTCTTTTCAGTCGCTATTTTCGGTGCTTGATCAGGTGAGTTCGTCTATGTCTGCAATTTCTCCAGATTCCGCTTTGATACCTAATATGAGTGCCTCTGAAAGCACGGCTAGTTTTTCTCATTCGGTACTTTCTTACTCACAACTATTTAATCCTGAACTATTGAGTCCTGGGTTTGATACTACTCACTCTCACTCACCTCTAACTCGATTGGAGGCATCAGCGGAAGGGTTGAATCTGAGTGATAGAGCAGCAGTGCAGTCGTTCGACTCGCCACAAGATCTCGTGCAGCAGCCACAGGTTCAACTGCCGCAGTTAAGTACGATTGCTCATTTTGTTACCCAGCAGTTGGAATTGATGAATCAAAGACGGGGAGCGGGTTCTGAATTCAGTTTAAAGAGCAGCTCGCTATTATCTTCTAAAGGAGTGGATCATTCAGGGGCTGATTGGCAAGCGAGCGCGCCTTCATTTTTTGGTCACACACCTAATAGGTATACCAGTTCAGAGTTGGCCTTGTCGTTTAATCATCAGCTAGCCAGTTCAATGTTCAATGCCACTCCAGCAAGCCTCAAGTTAGGGGCTACTTCCACCACTCCATTTTTAATGGGGCAGCCGATAATTGAAGCGGTTAATGCTACCAGTGATGGCAGCTATGTTAGGGCTTTGGCTCCGATGGTAGAGGCGACCAAAGAGCTCAGCTTAGAAAGTCAAAGGCAGATACATCAAGTATTGAGGGATAAAATCCAGCTTCAGTTCGACACGTTAAATCAGGCCGCGCGAATACGTTTTGATCCACCTGAGCTAGGCAAGGTCGAGATGTACATTCGCATGGAAGGTGACAAAGTAAATATCCAAATGAGTGCATCATCGGCGCTAACCAGAGAGGCGATCTTAGCGACATCGGAGCGTTTGCGACACGAATTGATTTCGCAAAATTCAGAGTTGTCTGAGGTGAACATTAGTCTTGACCAACCTAGCCACCATCAACCTGAGTCGAAGCAACAAAATCAGCCGTTCGAACAAGAACGCCTATCCTCTAGTGATGCTCATACGCAAGATCAACCCGAGTATGTACTGGAATACCAAGCATATATTGCGAGGGTCTGAACATGATTAAAGTTTTCATCACCTTTGCTTTAACTCTCGCATTATGTGTGACCGGATTTTGGTTTTATCAAACCAATCAACTGAATATGGGACTGTTGAGTTCATGGTTAACCCCAAGTGAGCCAGAACCGGCTGCAACGCAACAGATCGAGGTTCAGTTAGAAAATGTACTCGTACCGATTAACCTAGGTAACCGACAAAGCCTGCTGTTGCTGGATGTCTCTATGTTTACGCCGGAGCGGAACAGTGGTTACGTGCACGAGCAGCTCAGTCGAATCAAAAATCGAATCATAAAAAAATTCAGTGTGAAGGAGGCGTCTTACTTCTATAACAAGCAGTTTATTTATGTCATTCAAGACGATTTAAAGGACGATTTGGACGAGTTACCCAGCTTACAAGTGGGTGATGTGCTTGTGACGAAAGCGGTATTTCAATAGGTCGTCATCATGTTAATGCAGCCTAAGTATCAACATACCCAAACCGATGACCAAGCTACGCTACAGGAGCTCGAGAAGTTGGTATTGCAGCAAAACATTAAGTTGATTAATGGGCTGCTGTATCAATATCGCTATGCGGTTGATGAGGGGACGTTTGAGGACCTTAAACAAACCGCCATGATGACCTTAGTGATTGAACTGAGAAAGTTTGACCATGTGGCAAATGATGACTTTCGTCGTGCCGTTGCGGTGCGCATTCGTGGTGAATTGATCGATGAATTGCGTCGACGTGACTACATGGAGCGTGATAAACGCCAGCTCGTCAACCGCATCAAACATGCCGAGCGGCAGTTACTCCAGCTACTCGGCAGGGAGCCAACCAGTAATGAAGTCTGTCGACACTTAGGGGTAGAAGCGGATGATTACCAGCAAGCCATGACCCTCGTGGATGTCTTTGATGATATCGAGTTGGAATCTGTAGTTACTGCAGTGCCCGAAACCGATAAAGAAGTATTGTTTAACGAGGTGAAGCTGGTACTGAATTCACTCCCAGCAATGGAACAGCGGATTTTGTATCTGATTTACGTGAAGAGCTTGAGCACCAAAGAGACGGCGTTAGTCCTCGATATCAATGAGATTAAGGTTCACAGGCTCAAACATCGAGGCTTAGACATTCTCAAAAGCAGAATTAAGGAGAGTGATGTATGCAAAAGTTAATCGGCATTGTTGTCGTATTAAGTGTGATTTTTGGTGGCTTCATTTTCCTTGGTGGTAAGTTTGAGTTCATCTTTAAGCTGTCAGAGATCATCATTATTTTTGGTGCAGCCTTCGCTAGCTTGCTGATGTCTACGACCTCTTCAACCCTCAAATTGATGGTGCAACAGATTGGTATTGCGTTTCGCTCTACTCCTTACAACAAGGACTATTATCAGCAGTTACTGTCTTTGATGTTTGAGCTGATTAATACCGCGAGAGTGAAGAACATCAAAGCGTTGGATATTCATGTTGAGAACCCGGAATCGAGCAAGATTTTCGCGAAGTATCCTCGAATTACCAAAGACGCGTTAACCACACAATTCATTATCGATTCATTTCGTCAGGTGATTACGGGCAAGCAATCTCAGCATTTGCTCGAGGCTTTTCTTGAAGAAGAAATCGAACATTTGGAAGACGAATATACTAAGCCGTCGGAGAAGCTACATGCCACTGCTGAGGCGATGCCAGGGTTAGGGATCTTAGCGGCTGTGATGGGAATAATCCTCACTATGCAGGGGCTGGATGGTGAGATAACCGAAATTGGTAAGAACATTGCTGGCGCATTGGTGGGTACCTTCACTGGCGTTTTTGGGTGTTACTGTGTGTTAGGTCCGATGTCGAGCAGCATTAAAGATGTGTCTGAGAATCAGCTCGCACCACTGTTTTGCGTTAAGTCGATATTGTCAGCTTATGCTCAAGGCCAGTCGGCTCACATGTGTGCTAATGCAGGTCGAAAAAATATCGAGACTCGCTACAAACCATCATTTGTTGAACTTGAAAAGGCGGTTGAAGTGTTAAGACAACAGCCGTCATCAAGTTAAGGAGACGATGATGCAGCAACCTCAAGTCATTATTCAGAAAAAAGGTCGCCGTAAGCGCAATGAACTGCAACATGGTGGTTGGAAGGTCGCAATGGCGGATCTGATGATTTCGTTGATGTGTCTCTTTTTGGTGCTGTGGATTTTGCAGGTGGTGGATGTGGATGATCAGAAGAAACTGCTTAACTACTTTGCTTACGGAAATGATCCAATCATGCACCTAGGTACCAGTGAAAGTGGTGGTAATTCCATAAACCCATTGCCACTGCCTCATGTCGCGACCTCTCACTATGATGCCGATCTTCATCGAATTAATGATACCTCAGTGTTAGAAGGCGAGTTTAATAGCCAACAGGAGCTTGAATTGCTGGCACAACGTATAACCCAAGAGCTTTCAGGTATTGATGCATTAGGTAGTGTCAGTGTTTTCGTTACGCCTCAGGGAGCCAAATTGGTGATTGCTGATTCAGACAAAGGGCCGATGTTTTTCCGAGGCGGAGCTAAAGTGACGCCATTTTATCAAGACCTGTTATTGAACCTCGCAAGGCTACTCGAAAAAATCGAGAACAAGATGATCATTACTGGTCACACAGATGCCAGTCGTTATAAGGGTAGCCGCATGACGAACTGGGAACTATCAAGCAATAGGGCAAACAGCGCGCGTTACTATCTCAATAAAGGGGGGCTTCAAGAGCACCATATCTTTCAGGTCACGGGTATGAGTGATACCGCCCCTGTTGACTATGAGAATACGAAATCTGGAGTCAACCGTCGTATAGAGTTGTATATATTGACCGCAAATACCCTAGAGCAGCTGAATAAAGTCTATAAGTCGTTTTCGATAGGCAGTGCCACAAGAGCTTCTCCACTTGGTCAGCACGAGTTGGATAAGGTGTTGCCCGACAGTAAGAGAAGGGCGGTTAGACAAGCGGAGTTGAACCAACCTGTCACTTCTTTTGAAGTGCTAAGTCGTTATGACTGAATCAATCAACGTCATGTTTAATTCACGGAAGTGCCTGGCTTGGTTAGTACTCATTGATTATATTTTAATTGGCTATTACGTCTATTTAGCGACGAGTTTGCTGTATTTCGATGTTTTTATCGTAGGTTTGTTGATTGCTATCTACAATATTTTGCTAGTCATGTTTATCGTTCAACAGCCACAAGGTTTTATCTCTCTCGAGAAGGATAAGCATTTAGTTATTCCCATTTGTTTCGCGGTATTTTTGGGTTGCACCATCGTGGTATTAACCTTTTTTTGGTGATTCTTTGAGTGAACAGCTCTATAGGTGTGCTTCCAAGGCTGACGGTGGGTATCAACAGGGATAAGAACAATTAACACGTATAAAAACAATACGATGATGGAGCGATGTTTTGGCTAAAGGCTTTGGCTTTCAAATTCTGGTGCACTGGTTTTTAGGACTGGTGTTATTAATTATGTGCTTTCAAAGTAGCTCCAGTTATGCGCAAAACCGTCCATCCCAAAATGTCATCCAACCCCACATAAACACGCTTAAACCATACCAAAACCAAATACTGAAAAAGCTAGAAGAGTTCGACCCACTGGTTAACGAAATCTTTAGACAGCTTGCCGAGCGATCTTTACCTGATAGCTTTGTGTTGGTGCCTATGCTGGAATCTTCGTATAACTCCAATGCTATATCTCCTGCTAAAGCGGCAGGCTTATGGCAGCTGATGCCAGCCACTGCTGAAAGGTTTGGTTTGACGGTTAATGACAGGCAAGATCAAAGGTTTGAGATTGAGCCTAGCACTCATGCGGCGATGCAGTATCTCGATTTTTTATATCGTAAGTTTGATGGTGATATTAACCTGACTCTTGCGGCATATAACGCTGGAGAAGGACGGGTACAACGAGCAGTAAAAAAGGCGGGTAGTCGGCAGTTTTCCGATTTAAGGTTACCCAAAGAGACGGTTGACTATGTACATCGTTTTTACGCCCTGTTGGTGTTAGTGGATGTTACTTCACTCAAACAGAATACGGTTGCTCCAATGTGGTTATTTGCCAGTGAAAGTTACTGGCAAAGTACTCCTTTGGTTAACTTGACTCCTTTGCCGCCATTGATTTTGCTGTAATGGTAGCCGAATGGTGCTTATGTAAACGAACCTTTGGAAATTAATTTACATAAGTCACCTATAAAACTAGCGACACGCAGCAAAAATATCTTGGTTCTCTCGGTATTCTTTGGTTTGTACATCCATTAGGCCAAGCAAAGAGTCGAACAGGTTGTCTTGGGAGAAGCTCTGTTCTTTGCCTGCCTTTCTCAAGCAGGTTTGGTTTATCCCTTTCTGCTCGGCGAAACCATAAGACATCCACATGATCATAGGCACATGGGTTTGCTCTTTCGGTGCCAATGAATAAGGCATGCCATGTAGGTAGACGCCGTTTTCCCCTAAAGATTCACCATGATCGGAAATGTACATCAGCGCCACGTTGTACTTATCGGTGAGTTTCTCTAGTTTCTGCATAGCCTGTGAGAGAAAGAAATCCGTGTACAAGATGGTGTTATCGTAGGTGTTAACTACTTCTTCTTTGGTGCAGTTTTCAATATCGGCGCGAGCGCAATCAGGCGTAAATTTCTTATGTTCTTCTGGATAACGCTCAAAGTACGTTGGGCCGTGGGATCCCGAAATATGATAGAAAATGATGCTATCTTGCTTGAGATCTTGCGTGTCTTGTTCGAAGTTCTCTAGCATCGCTGTGTCGTAGCATACGTCGTTATTACATAACGGGTCGCTGTCTTTGGCGACGAGCGTCATCTCTTTGATTCGGTGTGCGACCGCCTTGTCTCCACCATCATGTTCTCTCCAGATAGAGTGAATGCCCGCGCGGTTCATAATGTCGACCACGTTATCTTGGTTGTAGGCTTTGTCGCGATCATAGTTGCTGCGATTCATGTTCGAGAACATGCACGGTACAGAAACCGCGGTGGCTGTTCCGCACGACTGAACATCAGAGAAAAATATTGGGTTATAAGGCTTGGTATGAGCGTTGGTTTCTCTCTCATAGCCATAATATTGGTAGTTATACACGCGAGCGGTTTCGCCAAGCACAAACACCAATAAGGTCGGTTTGGCGGCCGCTTTTGCTTGTGGTTTGAGTTGAGCATCTAACCCCAATTCTTGATAGGGGATGGGCTGTTTGATGTAGGTGTTATTGATGTATTTGACTGTTGATGCCACATACTCGGTCGGAATGATCATCTTTTTGATGTGCGAGTTATTGCGACCAATCGATACGTAATCTTTGTAGAAAAGCCCGGCAATAATCGCAATGACGATCAAGGAAGAGAGCAAGCCAATCGATTTCCAGACAAAGAAATCTTTCCAAGACTCTTTTTCAAGTTTGGTAAACAACAGGATGAGTGATGGAATACCGCCCATAGCCAGTAGCCATAAGATCGAGTGACCACTGATATAGCTGGCTGCTTCACCGCTATTGGTCTCAAACACATTCTCTATCATGCCGTAGTCGACGAATATGCCGTAATTGAACATGCTGTAGCTGACTAAGGTGGAGGTGATCAGCAATAAGATGAAAAACGGCTTAGAGAAGATAGGCCAGTTGAAGACTTGGAAGATGAAATTAAAGGCAGCAAGGAAGAAGATAGGAATGGAGATAAGAAACGCAACGCTTTCAGATTTCGATGCCTGAACAATACTAAACAGTTCTTGGGAGAGAGGTAGGTTGACGACAAGCAGATAATACACGGCCAACACAAAAGGCAGCTTGTTTATCGACATGTTTAAGCTTGGTAGATTCATAGGTCTTGTTTTCCTGCGTCTCTTATCCCTTTATTTTAGTCTCGCTACCAAGAAAGCTCTAATATCAACGCATAAAGCTCAATCAGTGATGGTGAGCGATAAACCGGTTAAAGTGAAATGACGCAATAGGGTGTGTAGAAACAAAAAATTCACTTTACTGAGTGACCTTCATGACAAGGTGGAACAGCAAAGTGAATTAGTATGTTCAGCTTATTCTATGTGGTTCAATCACATTAGAAGTTGTATGAACCACCGAAGCTAATGCTGTTGAAGGCAAGTGTTTTGTCTTCTTTATACAAACCGTAGTCGTTCTCTACGCTTACTGCGTCTGCTTGCGAAATTAGACGCAGCGTTAAGTGTTCGATTGGCGTGTATTCAACACCAACACCAAAATGGAAACCGGTTCCGCTATCGTCATCATATAGAGCTGCGTTATTTGCGTTTAGGTCAACAGAGCTTAAACCTGCAAGCACGAATGGACGAATCGTGTTGTCGAACGTATAACCTAGGTTTGCTGATAACGAAATAGAAGTTGGCGACAGTTTTGCAGCACCCTTTTTGTAGTCTGCGTAATCGTTGTAGCCAAGTTCAACACCAACGATACGGTTGAACTGGTAGCCACCATATAGGTTGTAACCCATGCCGTCTGAGTCTAGGTTGCCTTGACCGTCTGTATCAGAATCTTGGTACACACCAAGGCCGCCACCGATGTACGCACCGCCGTCAGTACCTGCAGCTAAAGCTGGAAGAGAAACTGCGCTGATTAAACCCAGTGCTAATGCTGATTTTGTTATCTTGTTCATTTTTGTTACTCACTCTTAAATGTCATGCCAGTATCAATTATTTTTGTTTTGCGACCTTTCGACCGTTGGTGAGCATTATTCCGTAGTCTTGTACCTATTACTGTATGGCTTTGTAAGCTAAATCGTTACATAGTAGATAAAATGCTCATCCGGTTGCTTAGTGAGTTAGGCTGCCAAAAACAAGGAATACACATGCTAATGAAACAAAATACATGTTTGGTGGTTGTGGACGTGCAAGGTAAGCTTGCACGCCTTGTTGATGAGAGTGAGACACTTATTTCTAACTGTGGAAAGTTGATTAAGGGCGCACAGGTTTTGGGTCTGCCAATTATTCGTTTGGAGCAGAATCCAGAGAAGCTAGGTGCGACGGTTGATGAACTCAATGACCTTTTGAGTGATGCTAAACCAATACCTAAATTCACGTTTAACGCGTGTGATGAGCCCAAGTTTGTTGAGGCGGTTCAAACCAAGGATGTAGAGACTTGGTTGGTGTGGGATTGAGGCTCATATTTGTGTTTATCAAACCGCATTGGGTTTGTTGGAGCTTGGGTACAGGGTTCAGGTAGTTGGCGACTGTATTGGTTCACGGACAGCATTGAATAAGAAGTTGGCTATCAGCCGATTACAGGACGCTGGTGTCCAAATTACGGGATTAGAAATGAGCTTATACGAGCTAGTGAAAGATTGCCGCGCACCAGAATTTAAGCTCATTCTATCCTTGATTCGTTAATCACCGAGAGGCTGTCTGTCGCCCCCACCTCGGTAGGAATCTAGCGCAACCTTCAAACGACGCAGTTTGTCGCGCGAACGGTTTTTATGATTGACTGCGATCCCCATAGAAAGCACATCCACTAGCGCCAACATGGCGTAGCGAGACGCCGACGGTTTGTAGATGAAGTCAGTTTCCATATGTTTGATGGGCAACAAGATATCGGCAATCTTTGCCAGTGGTGTATCTTTTGGGGTAATCGCTATGATCTTAAGCCCGTACTGCTTAGCCAGCTCTGCGGTTTCAGTAATCACAGGCGTGAAACCGGTCGCGGAGATCATCACCATGACATCATTGACATCTGCTGTCGCAGCAACCATGCGTGACATTAAGCCATCGTTGTACGACACCACGGGATAGCCCAAACGAAACAGTCGGTGTTGCAGTTCTTGAGAAGCGATGGTCGAGCCACCACCCATGCCAATAGCAATGATTTGTCTGGCGTTATGCAGCCAGCTGACTGCGGTTTCAACGTCTTGCTCTTTGAACAAGGTGCGGTTGATGTCTAGGCTCTGCTTGATCGATTCGTAGATACCTTGATAACCCGTTTGGTCAACCGGTTCGAGAATAAAACGCTGGCCAACTGTCAGTGTTTGAGCAAGCTTGATCTTCATATCACGTACGTTGCTGCAGCCGATAGCCTTAGCAAAACGTGTAATGGTGGCTTCACTGACTTGAGCGCTTTCAGCAAGCTCTGTGATGCTGGCATTGGCAGCAAAATCAATGTCGTCCATGATCAGCTTAGCGACTTTTTTCTCTGCATCACGAAGAGCGGGAAAACGCTCCGTTATCTGTGAAATGATATCTACTTCTAAACTCAAGAATCCTGATCCTTTGTTGATGGGGCTAATCGTTATCACCTAGTTATTAAGAACCTAGCTCGTAAGAAGTAAGCTCTTTAGCTTTTTAGCCATTTAGCCGTTTAAAACTAAGCGTTAGCCCCGTTAGTATATCTTATTGTTTCGCTGATTCTAGCTTATTGAAAAATCGAACTAGAAGCAGGTTTCCACCCAGTTTGTTACCTGATGGTCGTCATCGCTGATGGCAATGTAGCGCCACTTATCGAAGGTTAAACACGGGTGTGAGGTTGAGAATGCAATCATGTCGCCCACTTCAATTTCAGAAGAGCCGTCCGTTTCAACAAAGGTATGCTGATCCATCACGGCGGTCGCAGTCAGCCCTTTCACAGAGATAGCTTCGCCATTGCGATAGCCGCGTTCGGCAATAGGTAACCCCGCATCAAAGGCCACATCACGCTTGCCTAGCCCAACAACTAGTTTGGTCGGTTCTGGGCGAGAGATTACATACGCCCATACCTCAAGTGCCGATTCCAGATCTCCACCCAATTCGCACGCGTAACCTTGGTTTACTTGGGCACGCTGCAACACCTTGCTTTGAGCGTCTAGGTAGATACCTGTGTCGTGAATCGCGTAACAGCCCGGGCGGATGATCGCCAAGTAATCGGTTAGGTTCGCTAAACATTCTGCAACCACGTCATACCAAGCCGAACCTGCACCAGTGATGATAGGTTGCCCTGCAATTAGGCCATCTGATGCGAGGCTTTCGACCGAGGTCAGCGCTTGGTTTAAGAAGGTACGAATGTCTTGCTCGGCATTGTCGCCATGAATCACGCCCTCATACACCTCAATACCCGCTAGCGAAAGTGCAGGCGTATCTTGAATGGTTTGAGCCAGTTCTAAAACTTCTTGAGGTGAACGACAACCACAACGGCCACCCGGAACACCAAACTCGATTAGAGCTTTTAGCGTCTGCTTTTTGTTGGCGAAGTATTGGTTGAGTTGCTGCACGTTTACCGATGAATCCACACAGCAATAGAAATCAACGTCGAACTCACTAATAAGCTGTTCGATGATCGCCATGTTGGTTTTACCTACCAATTGGTTAGCCATGATGATTCTTTTTGCGCCTGCCATTGCTGCAACTTCTGCTTGTGCAGGTGTCGCAACGGTAATTCCCCAAGCGCCATTTTCTAGCTGTTGACGGAAGAAATCAGGCGTCATCGATGTTTTGCCATGTGGCGACAATTTAACCTGATGATGATCGGCGAATGATTGCATCCAATTCAGGTTATTGGTCAACGCTGATTGTTTGATAATTGCTACCGGAAGCGAAATGTCTTCATCAACCAGTCGATAAACACCGTTCTCAGATTGTGATACAGCTCTCCCTTTTTGGCCTTTTTCAGTCAAGATGAAACTATCTTTTTGATACTTTATAACATCTTTTTGTGCAGGGTTATGTTTCATTGCTGATTCCTAACATGATTTAAGTGGTTGTTATTTAATGTTTAAATATATCTGTAATGTGTTTTGTGATAGAAACTATCACGCAAATTAAAATATTATGTGTGTTTTGTCACTGAAAATAATCGGCTGGATTTCTAATATAGCTCCATCAACAAAGTGGATTGAGAGAGTGAGAAATGTTGTTCGATACGATAATTAAAAATGTAGAGGTGTTTGATGGCACCGGCGAACAATCGTTTTGTGCCGATGTAGCAATCCGAGATGGAAAAATCGCCGAAATTGGCAAAATCGATCATGAAGATTGCAGCCAGTTGGTTGAGGGAGCAGGCTTAGCATTGGCTCCTGGATTCATCGATGTACACACACACGACGATACCAATGTTATTCGTTACCCTGACTGCCTACCAAAGATCAGCCAAGGTGTGACAACCGTGATTGTTGGTAACTGCGGTATCAGTGCATCACCTACAGTTTTGGCCGGCGACCCACCAGACCCAATGAACCTTTTAGGCGCGCAGGTTGATTTCAAATACCCAACCTTTGCCGCGTATGCACAAGCAGTGGAGCAGGCGCAACCAGCGGTGAACGTAGCAGCGTTAGTTGGCCACACCACACTGCGTAACCAAGTGATGGACGACCTACAACGCACCGCAAGCGAAGAAGAAATCGCGGTAATGCAAACCAACCTTGATTTAGCGATGGAGCAGGGTGCACTGGGTTTGAGTTCAGGTTTGGCTTACGCCAGCGCGAAACAAGCTAATGCCAACGAAGTGATGCAGTTAGCGAAAGTGCTTTCTAGCCATGGCGGCATCTATACCACGCATATGCGTACCGAATTCGAAGAGATCTTAAGCGCGATGGAAGAAGCGTTTGAGACTGGGCAATACGCGAAAGTACCGGTTGTTATCTCTCACCTTAAATGTGCAGGTGCAGGTAACTGGGGCAGAACCGTTGAAGTACTTGATTTGATGGACAAGGTTTCTGAGCACCAAGATGTGTCTTGCGACTGCTACCCATACTCAGCGAGCTCTTCGACATTAGATTTGAAACAGGTGACGGACGACTTCGATATCTTCATTACTTGGTCTAAAGCAAAGCCAGAACATGCAGGCAAAACGCTTAAGCAGATTGCTGATGAGATGAACCTACCACTGATGGACGCAGCAAAAGCGCTTCAACCAGCCGGTGCGGTTTACCACTGCATGGATGAGAACGACGTAAAGCGCGTATTGAAATACAAGCTGACCATGGTTGGTTCTGATGGTTTACCCAATGACCCGCATCCACATCCAAGATTGTGGGGCACCTTCCCGAAAGTCTTAGGTCATTACTGCCGAGATGAAAAACTGTTTGCGCTACCAGAAGCGATTCACAAAATGACCGGAATGTCTGCGAAGCGCTATAACCTCGCGGGAAGAGGTGAGATTCGCCAAGACGCATTTGCCGATTTAGTTTTATTTGACCCAAAGAATATTAAAGACACAGCAACATTTGAAAATCCTATGTCAGTTGCTGAGGGAATCGAAAGTGTATTTGTAAATGGTGAGTTAACTTACCAAAAAGGAAAAGTGAAAAATAATCGTTCAGGCGTTTTTATTTACCGTAATTAGAATTTAATTATTTTATTAGATATACAGTAATAAG
>NZ_JBFRTQ010000034.1:0-53877 GCF_041474195.1 Vibrio sp. 10N.222.52.C3
TTATCCAAGATAAAAAGCTCTGAGTAATCAGGGCTTTTTTATTTTATAGACAGGATTCAATTCGTGAACTTTTTAGCAATGATCAAAGACTTCTCTAAGGGACGTTTATCTTGGCTTTTACTGCTGGCTTTTATTGTCTTTTTTGAAGCGTGCGCTCTCTTCTTCCAACACGTGATGATGCTTGGTCCTTGCGTGATGTGTATCTATGAGCGCGTTGCTATGCTCGCTATCGGTGTTGCCGCCATGATTGGTGCGATTGCCCCGAATAACCCAATATCACGCTGGTTAGGCCTTGCTAGCTGGGGATTTGGCGCATACAAAGGTTTGATGCTTGCTTTAGAGCACGTCGATTACCAGTTCAATCCGTCCCCTTTCGCAACCTGCGACTTATTCGTAACCTTCCCTAGCTGGGCGCCTTTAAACCAATGGGCTCCGTGGATGTTTGAGGCTTACGGCGATTGCAGCAAGGTTGTGTGGCAGTTCTTCGATCTTTCTATGCCTCAGTGGCTAGTAATTATCTTTGCAGGTAACTTGGTTGCTTTCGGTATTGTGGTTATTTCTCAATTTGTGAAGTCGAAAAACGACTAACAGTAAGCCGTTGACACTTGGACAACAAAAAAGTCGACCACGAGGTCGACTTTTTTATTACTTAAGCTTTTGAACATATTAAGAGAGTCTGTTATTCACACAAACTAAGTTGCTCAACAAGCCGTGATTAGCTGCTTTTACCGCAGCATTGTTTAAACTTCTTGCCGCTTTCACAAGGGCAAAGGTCGTTTCGACCAATGTCTTTAAACGGGTTCACGCTCTGGGACTTATTGCCCAACATAGCTTCATCCGCTGCCATTGCCACTTCTGAGATCATCAGATCGACTTGACCCACTAAATCGGCAAGCGATGGTGGGTTAGTAAGCCCTGCAGCGATCATTTGTTGTTGAGTTTGCTCTTCATCAATCGCAAGCATCAAGGTGGTTAAGAGTGCTTGCAACATGCGCAGAGTACCATCCGCGACTGTCACGCTCTGCCACTGCTCTTCCACTGTTGGCCAAACCATCATGAAGCCTTCAGAAAAATCAGCGAACTGTTCGTTAAAGTCACCTTCAGCCAGTACGTCTGTTAATAGGTATTCATTACGCTGAATCAGGTTGTGCTGGCGATTAATCTGTTCTGTCACCGTTGTTACCAGCTCTTTACCCGCTTCAGGCGCAACGATAACCAGCCACTCTTCTGGATCGAGTGGTTTGGTCGCTAAGTTAGAGGCAAGGATTGCACCTTCCATAAACTGCGGAGTAATGTCAGTGATTGATTCTGGTAGGCTTAATAATTGATATGTCATGAAAGCTCTGGATATTGGGCATTTTCGATATTATAACGCCATCCTCCCAAAGATGTCGCTATTAAGAGACGAAACCATCATTAAGACATGCACCACACTCATAGTGACAATTCTGTAAGCACACCGTACAATCACGCCTCGAATTTTTCGGTTCATTCAGTTTTGGTAAAGCAACATGCGCGTAATACTTGGCCCTATGGAGGGCGTTCTAGACCACCTAATGCGTGAAATTCTCACAGAGATTAATGATTACGATCTCTGTGTGACAGAGTTTGTGCGCGTCGTAGATCAACTTCTTCCCCCGCATGTGTTCCACCGTATTTGCCCTGAGCTACATCAAGGCTCTCAGACCATGGCTGGTGTGCCAATCCATCTCCAACTTCTAGGGCAACACCCAAATTGGATGGCCGAGAATGCTTTTCAAGCTGCTAGCTTAGGCGCGAAAGGGATCGATCTTAATTTTGGTTGCCCAGCAAAAGCGGTCAACAAAAGTAATGGTGGCGCTTCATTGCTAAAAGAGCCAGAGCTCATCTATCAAGTGGTGAACGCCTGTCGAGAAGCGGTACCGGCACACATTCCTGTGTCCGCAAAGATTCGATTAGGTTGGGAGCATCCGGAAGAGTGCTTTGAAATCGTCGATGCCATCGAACAAGCCAAAGCTGACGAACTCACCGTGCATGCAAGAACCAAAGTTGGCGGCTATAAAGCCAGCGAAATCAAATGGGACTTCATCAATCAAATAAGAGAAAAAACATCTCTGCCGTTGATTGCTAATGGGGAGATCTGGAACTATCAAGATGGTCAAGATTGCATAGAAGCAACAGGCGTCGATTCATTAATGGTCTGCCGTGGTGCTTTCAATATTCCAAACCTTGGTAACGTCGTTAAGCACAACCACCAGAAAATGCCGTGGGATAAAGTCATTGAACTTTTGCTGCGCTATTCAGAGTTTCAAATTAAAGGGGACAAAGGCATGTACTACCCCAATAGAGTGAAGCAGTGGTTTGTTTATCTAAGTAAAGGCTACCCTGAAGCGAACGAACTGTTTAAAGAAATTCGTACTTTCAAAAAGGCGCCACCGATTGTAGAACGCCTTCAGCGTTATCAAGAAGAACGCCGCCAACCTGTTTAAGATTATGTTTAGGGTTAAATACCCAACGCTACAAACGTGTTTACCGGTGCAAATAAGCTTTGCTTGGTAGACACGTTCGCTCTTCCCTCTTTCATTTTCATTTTCATTTTCATTTTCATTTTCATACAAAGCATCGATTCAATAACGTGGTTAAAATTCAAGACGGTCTTTACCCGTCGTCTTAGCCACGTACAGCTTTTCATCGGCGTACTTAAATATCTCATCGAAGTTAAGTTTACTTTGCTCAGTTTCAACAATGCAGACACCGCCAGACACCGTAAATCCATTTGGAATAATGTCGGCTGAAGTGGAACAAATCGCATTCTTCACTCGCTCTAATGTTCTCATCAAAGTTTCACGATCTTCGCCTTTCATATAAACGACAAACTCTTCACCGCCAAACCGTGCTGCAACGTCACTGCTTCGAATACTGTTGCTGATCTGACGCGACATATAACGAATCACATCATCCCCCTTATCGTGGCCGTAGGTGTCGTTAATTGACTTAAAATCATCAATATCGAAGACGGTTAATGCAAACAGTTGATCGTGCTCTACACTGCGCCAGAACGCTTCTAAGCCACGACGATTCAATAACCCTGTCATAGGGTCTTTGGCTGCGAGATCTTTGAAGTAACCACGTTCAATATTGGAATTGACGTAGAAGAAGATGGTTACTGAGAACAGATACACAATGATGGCAACAATAAGGCTGTCTTTCTCGTAGACGAAAAAGTGCTCAACCTCTTTCGCGATGTCTAATTTGTAATACATCGCATGGTGAGACGAGACACCATCCAGTTTGATCTCGTGATAAAACGCCGCAGAATCTACCGGAGTCGCTAAAGTGGTATCAATGATATCGATCCGACCTGCAAGATGCTCATTCGAGTTTGCGAGCAGCTTGTCAGCATTAATATCCACCGACAGCATCCCTTGGTGAACGCCTTTATGGAATACAGGGATCGTCATACTGATTATACGGTCAAGGGAATCAAAACGATAACCAGGGCCTGAAAGGGTGAGTTGGTCAGGGTTGTTGGCTGTTTTCTGCCAATAAGGACGACTCTTTATGGTCGAGAGTAACTCTTTGCTCAGCCCTTTGGCAAAACCTTCAGGTGAAGAGATCACATAGCCGCTCGTATCAATAAAGTGCACGCCGGCATGGTATTCATCAAGCTGGGATAAAAATGAAAGAATAGGAGCTAACGCTATTTTTTCTGACGCGCTCTTATAACTATCACTGCTTTCAGAACAAAGAGACTCTTGACCAATTAGCATATAGTCGATATCGACAGAGGGAATGTCTGAGGTTTTACCGTCGGCAAGTAGCAATACATCAATAGGCCAGATTTGGCAAAGACCATCCACAACATGTTTGTTGTGATCAAGAAAGAGAGGGTTTCCTGATTTATAATAGTTGGAGAAGCTGTAGTCTAGGGCTGTCGCCACTTTTGTGGTTCTTTTGAACACATCTTCAATACGATGAAACTCACTACTGATATCTTTTTCTACCGCGTCAAAATGATTCTTTCCTATTAGGCCAAGTAACATCGCGGCGATCACAGCGGGAAACCCGAAAACAAAGGTTAGGCTAAAGTGCCTATTTACTTTCATATAATGTGCTCTTAGCGTTCAGCTATTTTCATTTTCCCCATTAATATTATTACATTAATCGGCAATTCGCTCGACGTAAAATAATGTAAATTGATATTAACGACACACCTAACGGTCAAATAACCGCTTACAAATGAATAAAATAGAGAAGCGCCAACATATAGAGCAGGTGAGTTTGTTATCTGAGCCCATTTCAATGCTGTTAATAATATGACTTATGGCCTATTAGCTCACCTAACACCAAACTCAATTCACCGGCTAATGACCGCACGCTCAATCACAGATTGAGGCACTGTCACGCCAAGCTCACGAGCAGCATCTAGGTTGACCACCAGCTGAGAGCTCTGCGCAGTTTTGACACTCAACTTCCCGGGCTTCTGTCCTTCCAAAATGGCTGCGACATAATCCGCGGTCTGAACCCCAACATCATAATAATCTAGACCTAAACCAGCAATCGCTCCCTTTCCGACATAAGATGTGGCGCCTGCGACGACTGGCGTATCTGCATGGTTAGCCGCTTTGATAAGACCCTCCATGCCGCTTGCAACCGTATTATCGGTCAAGGCATAGATAACATCGGACTTCTTAGCAATGGATTCTGCTTTTGCTTCGACATCGTCAACAGTCAGCGCTTTTTCGGTGTGAAGTGTATAACCGAAATCTCGAGTTGCCTTTCTCAATAACCCAACTAACGCAACGGCATTTGCTTCTGCTGGGTTGTAAACTACACCGATTGAATTAGCTTCAGGGAGCAGTTCTTTGATTAATGACACATGCTGAGTGATCGGAGATAAGTCAGAAAGCCCCGTGACATTACGCCCCGGCTTTTCTAATTGTTTAACGAGCCTAGCGCCGATAGGATCCGTAACCGCGGTAAACACGATAGGAATCGAGCGAGTCGCCGACACTAAGGCTTGTGAAGTCGGTGTCGCGATACCAACAAGTACATGTGGATTTTCACTGACGAGCTCTCTGGCAATCTTGGCTGCCTGAGCCGGGTTACCATTCGCCATTTCATAGGAGAATTCTAAGTTCTTACCGGGTTCATAACCATTGGCTCTCAATCCTTCAAGAAGCCCTAAACGTGTCGCATTCAGATCTGGATGGTCAACAACTTGTGAAACCGACACTTTGGCAACGTTTGCCATTGCATTGCCAGTCCATAGCAACATCAAGCAACTTAAAACCGCTGCCAATACCTTTCTTACAGAACTCATTATCGCTCCCTGAATCAAGCTCTACCCGTCATTACTCGCTCAAAGAGAACAACATCAAAATCACTATTGACATTATTACCAGTAACCATTGATAACTTGAAGTGATATTTAACAAAAATACAACAAGGCTCGAGTTATGTGAGAAAGGTTATATTGACTTCGGAGGAAGGTAAGAAACCAAGTGAATAAGGACAGGTAAGCTAAACGGAAAGTAATCGAGGTAACAAAAAGAGGAGCAAATCTGAGAACAAGCTATAGAAGATGAATAGTTGTTCTCAGACAAGAGGGAGAGCTGGGATTCTTTAGAACCAACGCTCCATTGAGGATTTATCTAACTGACGAAAGGCACGATTTAAAATGATTGCCAATTCTTTATAGCGAGGGCGCGGCTTCATAGGCTCTAACGCAAAACCCGTTTCAGTGATCTTTTCATGCAGTTCGCGGTACCACGATACTAGCGCCGGCGGAAGTTGTGTATTTGAGCGATTGCCCAACCACCACATACCTTGTAGCGGCAAGCTGATCGCAAACAAAGCCATAACCACAGCCTGTGGCATCGCTTGGTAATTATTAAAGACCATTTGTGTAAGAACACTGATAGCGGCAATCGCAGGCATCACTTTCACGCCAAAACGGGTCGCTTTAATAATGCGTTGTTCTGGGAAGATCGCGTTTAACTCTTTTCGGACGGGCCAGAGATCCATGTACTTTTGGCCATCTTTTAAACTACTAGCTAAACCAACTCTATTGCTCATATGAGTCTCCCATTAAAAAAAAGTTGAAATCATCAACTAAAAACACAAAAATTTGACGAAAAATAATATTCTTTCAAATTTTTTTGTTATATTTGCACAATATCGCTATTATTTGCAGACCTCAATCTCATTGTTGCCCTTATTTACAATTTAAGCAACTTTGAGAAGACTTCTGCAAGGAATGCACAAGCCTCTTTTTGATAAAGAGCGCTTTCACTTTATACGGAAATTAACGTTTTTTTGACCAAGGTTAGTACGCAAGCCTATGTGCTTCGACTATTCTTGAGATTAATTTTCATCCTTAACTGATTTCGATCAGAAAAATAAACAGGTAGTCATTAATGTCTAAGCTAGTTTTAGTTTTAAACTGTGGTAGTTCTTCTCTTAAATTCGCTGTTGTTGATGCAGAAACAGGTGCGGAGCACCTAACTGGTCTTGCTGAGTGTCTAGGTCTTCCAGAAGCTCGTATGAAGTGGAAACTTGATGGCAAGCATGAAGCACAACTAGGCGCGGGCGCAGCTCACGTAGAAGCACTATCTTTCATGGTAGAAACTATTCTTGCTTCTAAGCCTGAGCTTAAAGCTAACCTTGGCGCTATCGGTCACCGTATCGTACACGGTGGCGAGCAGTTCACTTCTTCTGCACTTATCACTGATGAAGTTCTTAAGGGTATTCAAGACGCTGCGACTTTCGCACCTCTTCACAACCCTGCTCACCTTATCGGTATCGAAGCGGCTCAACAGAACTTCCCTGGTCTACAAAACGTTGCTGTTTTTGACACTGCGTTCCACCAAACAATGCCTTCTGAGTCTTACCTATACGCTCTACCGTACAACCTGTACAAAGAGCACGGCATCCGTCGTTACGGCATGCACGGTACTTCTCACCTATTCATCACTCGTGAAGTTGCAGGCCTACTAAACAAGCCAGTTGAAGAAGTTAACATCATCAACTGTCACCTAGGTAACGGCGCTTCTGTTTGTGCTATCAAGAACGGTCAATCTGTAGATACTTCTATGGGTCTTACTCCTCTTGAAGGTCTTGTAATGGGTACTCGTTGTGGTGACCTAGATCCTGCGATCATCTTCCACCTACACGACGCTCTTGGTTACTCTGTTGAAGAAATCAACAACATGCTAACTAAAGAGTCTGGTCTTGCTGGTCTAACTGAAGTGACTTCTGACTGCCGTTTCGTTGAAGACAACTACGGTGAGAAAGAAGAAGCAACTCGTGCAATGGACGTGTTCTGTCACCGTCTAGCTAAGTACGTTGCTGGTTACACTGCAACTCTAGAAGGTCGTCTAGACGCAATCACTTTCACTGGCGGCATCGGCGAGAACTCAGGCCCAATCCGTGAAATGGTTCTAAACCGCCTAGGCATCTTCGGCATCGAAGTTGACGGTGAAGCTAACCTTAAAGCTCGTTTCGGCGGCGAAGGTACTATCACTACAGCTAACAGCCGTATCCCTGCAATGGTTATCTCTACTAACGAAGAGCTAGTAATTGCTGAAGACACTGCGAAACTAGCAGGTCTTTAATTGATTTTCCTGACTAGCTTCACTCGAAGCTAGTCAGTTTTTCATATCAAGAAAATGGGGCTCAACTTCTATTCCTACCCCAATTTAAATATCGGTGGGAATAGCAGTTGAGCTTTTTTTATTTCCAATAGTCAAAGGTGTTCGTCAATGTCACGTACTATTATGCTTATCCCTACAAGCGCTGGTGTTGGTCTTACTAGTGTTAGCATGGGTGTTCTTCGCGCTATGGAGCGTAAGGGCGTAAGTGTTTCTTTCTACAAGCCAATCGCTCAGCCTCGCAGCGGTGGTAACCAACCAGATCTAACGTCTACTATCATCAGCGCAAACAGCGACATTAAGATTGGTGAGCCAATCGCAATGACTAAAGCTGAAGCTTTGATCGGTAGCGAAAAAATGGACGAACTTCTTGAGTCTGTTGTTGAGCAATACAACAAGATCAACAAAGACGCAGAAGTTACGCTAATCGAAGGTCTAGTACCTACTCGTAAGCACCCATTTGCTAACCAAGTGAACGCGGAAATCGCAAAAACACTTGGCGCGGAGATCGTATTCGTTGCGACTCCTGGTACTGACAACCCTACGCAGCTTAAAGAGCGTATAGAAGTAGCATGTTCTAACTTCGGCGGTACTAAGAACAAAAACATCAAAGGCGTAATCATCAACAAGCTTAACGCTCCTGTTGATGAGGCTGGCCGTACTCGCCCTGACCTATCTGAAATCTTTGATGATGCAGACAGCGCTCAGCAAGCGAACCTTGAAGTAATGCAAATCTTCAACTCTAGCCCTATCCGTGTTCTTGGCTGCGTGCCATGGAGCATCGATCTAATCGCAACTCGTGCGGTTGATATGGCTAAGCACCTTAACGCTGAAATCGTTAACGAAGGTGAAATCTCAACTCGTCGTATTAAGAGCATCACTTTCTGTGCACGTTCTCTACCGCACATGATTGAGCACTTCAAACCAGGCTCACTGCTAGTAACTTCTGCAGACCGTCCTGACGTTATCGTTGCTGCGGCTCTTGCTGCGAAAAACGGTGTTGAGATTGGCGCAATCCTGCTTACTGGCGGTTACGACATTCCAGAAAGCATTGCTAACCTTTGTGCACCAGCATTCGCTTCAGGTCTACCGATCTTCAAGGCTCAAGGTAACACTTGGCAGACATCTCTAAACCTACAGAGCTTCAACCTAGAAGTTCCTGCAGACGATAAAGAGCGTATCGAGTTCGTTAACGATCACGTTGCAAGCCACATTGATGGCCCTTGGATTGATTCTCTATCTGAAGGTACTCAAGGCATCCGTCGTCTAAGCCCACCAGCATTCCGTTACCAGCTAACTGAATTTGCTCGTAAAGCGGCTAAGCGCATCGTTCTTCCTGAAGGTGATGAGCCACGTACAGTTAAAGCTGCGGCTATCTGTGCTGAGCGCGGTATCGCAACGTGTGTACTTCTAGGTAACCCTGAAGAAATCCGTCGCGTTGCAGCGCAGCAAGGTGTTGAGCTTGGCGCTGGCGTTGAGATCATCGATTCTGCATCAGTTCGCGAAAACTACGTAGCTCGTCTAGTAGAACTTCGTGGCGCTAAAGGTATGACTGAAGTTGTTGCTCGTGAGAAGCTAGAAGATTCAGTATTCCTAGGTACTATGATGCTTGAAGCTGGCGAAGTTGACGGCCTAGTTTCTGGTGCTGTTCACACAACGGCGAACACTATCGTTCCTCCGTTCCAGATCATCAAGACTGCTCCTGATGCTTCTATCGTATCTTCGATCTTCTTCATGCTTCTGCCTGATCAAGTTCTTGTATACGGTGACTGTGCGATCAACCCAGATCCAACAGCTGAACAGCTTGCTGAAATCGCTATCCAATCTGCAGATTCTGCTGCGGCATTCGGTATCGACCCACGCGTTGCTATGATCTCTTACTCTACTGGTGAATCTGGTAAGGGTGCAGACGTAGATAAAGTACGTGAAGCGACGAAGCTTGCTCAAGAGAAACGTCCAGATCTAGTGATCGACGGTCCTCTACAATACGATGCTGCTATCATGGAAAACGTTGCTGCTTCTAAAGCACCGAACTCTCCAGTAGCTGGTAAAGCGACTGTATTCGTATTCCCAGACCTAAACACTGGTAACACGACTTACAAAGCGGTACAACGTTCAGCAGATCTAGTATCTATCGGTCCAATGCTTCAAGGTATGCGCAAGCCAGTAAATGACTTGTCTCGTGGCGCTCTAGTAGACGACATCGTTTACACAGTAGCTCTAACGGCTATCCAAGCAGACCAAGCTGCGCAAGCTGAAGAAAAAGTAGTTAACTAATTTTCTTTTTCAGAAAGCAAAAACCCTAGATGTTTATCTAGGGTTTTTTTACGCCTGAAGAAAAGCGGATTAATTAATGATTCTAACCACGTCCGTGAGGCGAATCTAAATCCAGATCAGGCCCTTTAGGCACCACTTGAGTCGGGTTGATGCCCGTATGGCTGTAATAGTAGTGGCGCTTGATGTGGTAGAAATCCGTCGTCTCTTTAATACCCTCTATTTGATAGAGCTCTTTTAGATAACCTTGGATATGTTTGTAATCCGCAATTCGTTGCTTGTTACACTTGAAGTGACCCACATACACAGCATCGAATCGAACCAAGGTCGTGAACAACCGCCAATCCGCTTCAGTAACCTGCTCTCCCGCTAAATAACGTTTCTCACTAAGATGCGCATCCACTTTATCTAACGCTTCAAATAACGCTTCATACGCCTCTTCGTAGGCTTCTTGTGTTGTCGCAAAGCCGGTTCGGTATACGCCGTTGTTGATGTTTGGGTAGATATAATCATTCCACTCATCAATCTTCTTGGACAACTCCCACGGGTAGTAATCATCGGTGTTACCCGTTAGCTCGTTAAACTCTGAGTTAAACATGCGAATGATTTCAGACGACTCGTTACTCACAATGGTGTTGGTTTTCTTATCCCACAGCACAGGTACCGTTACTCTACCCGAGTAGTCAGGCTTGGCTTGAGTGTAGATTTGGTGCATGCGGGTATGGCCAAATAGAGGTTCAGGTAACCCCATTTGCCAACCTTCACTCATCATGTCTGGGCAAACAACCGTCACGTCAATGTGATCGGTTAGGTCTTTCAGCTCACGGAAGATAAGGGTTCGGTGCGCCCAAGGGCAAGCCAATGATACGTATAAGTGATAACGGCCGCTTTCCGGCTGAAACTGCGCGCCCGGTTTGTTCTCTATCCAGTGACGAAAGCCCGCATCTTCACGAACAAACTTACCACCGCTTTCTTTGGTGTCGTACCACACATCGTGCCAAACACCTTCAACTAACTTACCCATATCCAAACCTCTGTCATCGAAACTTTTCTCTAGTATAAAAAAAGCCAACTTTTTCAAAACTAGAAGAAGTTGGCTTAGTTGTTCGAATATTTTGATGAAGCTTGTTGAGCGAACCAATAAGCCTAAGACAAAAAAAGCGCGACTCTAATAACTAGTCGCGCTTAAGCCTGTCACAGGCTGAACCGTTTTAAATAGGCTCTAGACTTGTACGTGCAAGCAAGATACTGCGTGAACGTCATCGCCTTGAATCGTTGGCTTAGTTTGCGCACACGCCTCTGTTGCTTGTGGGCAACGAGTACGGAACACACAACCTGATGGCGGATTGATTGGCGATGGGAGATCACCTTCCAACATCTGAATGGTTTTGCTGCGCTCTAAGCGTGGGTCTGGAATTGGAACTGCAGACATCAACGCTTTGGTGTATGGGTGCTTAGGATCAGAGAACAATGCATCTGATTCGCCAAGTTCTACCGCGTTACCTAGGTACATCACCAATACACGGTCAGAGATGTGTTTAACCACTGACAAGTCGTGCGCGATGAATACCAAAGACAAACCAAGTTCTTTCTGTAGCTCTTTCAGAAGGTTAACTACTTGAGCTTGGATAGATACATCCAGTGCAGAAACAGGTTCATCACAGATGATCATCTTAGGTTTCAAGATTAGCGCACGTGCAATACCAATACGCTGACACTGACCACCAGAGAATTCATGAGGGTAACGGTTGATTACGTTGGGTAGTAGACCAACCTTTGCCATCATCTCTTTAACTCTGTCCTTCACTTCTTGTTTAGAAAGTTCAGGGAAGAAAGTCTCTAGAGGCTCAGCAATAATATCGCCTACTGACATACGTGGGTTAAGCGATGCTAGCGGGTCTTGGAAGATCATCTGAATCTCTTTACGAGTCTCACGACGCTTCACTTCCTGCATCTTAGTTAGGTCTTGACCTAACCACATCACTTGACCTTCAGTCGCTTCAACCAAGCCGATAATCGCACGGGCAAAAGTCGACTTACCACAACCAGACTCACCTACTACACCCAGAGTCTCTCCTTCGTAAAGGTGAACATCAACACCATCAACCGCTTTAAGGTTTGATGGTTTTGCCCAAGGCCAAGCAGACTTAGCTGCAATGCTAAAGTGAACTTTCAGGTCTTTAATATCTAATAGTAATTCTTTACTCATTTTGTCCAAGTCTCCCAATCTGAAAAACAAGCACGCTGACGGTCTTTAGCAAATGGCTGCAAAATCGGTGCTTCTTGCTTACAACGGTCCATTACACGGTGACAACGGTCTTGGTAAGGACAACCTGTTGGTAGGCGAAGTAAGTTAGGTGGGTTACCTGGAATCGTCGGTAGAATTTCACCTTCGGTATCCAAACGAGGAATCGCTTTAAGCAGGCCTTCCGCATATGGGTGGCTTGGCTCGTAGAAGATTTCATCAACCGTGCCGTACTCCATTGTACGACCCGCGTACATCACAAGTACTTTGTCACATGAGCCAGCAACAACACCCAAGTCATGGGTGATCATGATGATTGCCGTATTGAACTCATCTTTAAGTTCGTTCAGCAATTCCATGATTTGCGCTTGAATGGTTACATCCAGTGCCGTTGTTGGTTCATCAGCGATAAGTAATTTAGGACGACACAGCAGTGCCATTGCGATCATCACACGCTGACGCATACCGCCAGAAAATTCGTGTGGGTACATGGTGATACGCTTACGTGCTTCAGGGATTTTAACCGCTTCAAGCATGCGTACTGATTCTTCAAACGCCTCTGCTTTACCCATGCCTTTGTGCAGCATAAGTACTTCCATCAACTGATCACTTACTTTCATGTAAGGGTTCAGTGAGGTCATTGGATCTTGGAAGATCATCGCGATCTGTTCAGCACGAACCTTGTTCAGTGCTTTTTCAGGCAGGTTGAGAATTTCATTGCCTTCAAACTTTGCACTGCCTGAGATGATGCCGTTCTTAGCCAGCAGCCCCATCAGTGCAAATACCGTTTGTGATTTACCTGAACCCGACTCACCAACAATACCCAGCGTTTCGCCTTGGTTAAGTGAGAAGTTCAAGTCGTTTACTGCGGTTACGATACCATCTTGTGTGGTAAATTCGACGCGCAGATCTTTGACATCTAATAAGCTCATTATTGCTTCCTTAATCTTTTATAGCTTTTAATTGCTATTTCGTTATCTGTCTTTTGGATCAAGCGCGTCGCGCAGACCATCACCTACGTAGTTAAAGCAGAACAGCGTAACTACCATGAATGCCGCAGGGAATGTCAATTGCCAGATTGCAACTTCCATTGTTTGCGAACCTTCTTGAAGCAATGCGCCCCAGCTTGTCATAGGCTCTTGAACACCAAGACCAAGGAAAGATAAGAATGATTCTGTAAGGATCATGCTTGGAATAAGCAACGTAGAGTAAACCGCTACGATACCCAGTACGTTCGGTACGATGTGACGTGTAATGATCTTCCATTTGCTTACACCACATACGTGTGCAGCTTCAATGAACTCTTTACTACGTAGGCTCAACGTTTGACCACGTACAATACGCGCCATATCTAGCCAAGCAATCGCACCAATAGCAACGAAGATTAGGACGATGTTACGACCAAAGAACGTTACCAGTACGATTACTAGGAACATGAATGGCACTGCGTACAAGATCTCTAGGATACGCATCATCACTCGGTCAGTACGACCGCCGATGAAGCCTGAAGCTGCACCGTAAAGCGTACCAATCAGTACCGCTACGAAGGCACCCATCACACCAACCATCAATGAGATACGACCACCGATAAGAGTACGAACGTACAAATCACGGCCTAAGCTATCAGTACCAAACCAGTGGTCCGCGCTTGGCGCTGCATGCATTGCGTACCAGTCAGTATCATCATAAGTGTACTGAGCAAGCATCGGTAAGAAGATAACCGCCAGTACCATAAGCGTAAGAATAAACAGGCTTACCATTGCCGCTTTGTTTCGCATAAAACGAATGCGGGCATCCTGCCACAAACTGCGACCTTCAATCTCTAAGCTCTCAGAGAACTTTTCGATCGCTTCTAAATTTTCTTTTTTCTTCAACATAACCATGCGTCCCTGTTAGTAGCGAATTTTCGGGTCAATTAGCGCTAGCAAAATATCAACGATTGCGTTGAACAAGATGAATAGGAAACCAATCAAGATGGTTACACCCATTACTAGCGAGTAGTCACGGTTAAACGCGGCGTTAACAAACAGCTTGCCGATACCTGGTAGGCCGAAGATGGTTTCAACAACAACAGAACCTGTAATGATACCTACAAACGCAGGTCCCATATAAGAAACGACAGGCAGCAGTGCTGGCTTCAGTGCATGTTTTAGAACGATGTAACGGTAACTTAGGCCTTTTGCACGAGCAGTTCGGATAAAGTTACTGTTTAGCGTTTCAATCATGCTACCGCGAGTAATACGAGCAAATGTGGCTACGTAAAGAAGAGACATCGCGATAACTGGCAGGACGATGTACATATAAGTACCGCCGTGCCAACCACCTGCTGGGAATATGTTCCAGTGCAGAGAGAACAGGTAAATAAGCGCTGGAGCCAACACGAAGGATGGCATTACTACCCCGAGCATAGCGGTCGACATTATGGTGTAGTCAATCCAGGTGTTGTGCTTCAAGGCGGCAATCGTCCCGACCGATACTCCCATAATCAGGGTAAAGATAAAGGCAATAAAACCTACCTTCGCAGATACTGGAAGTGCGACTGCGATCAGCTCATTTACGGTGTAATCTTGATATTTGAATGATGGACCAAAGTCACCTTGAACGATGTTAGTCAAGTACGTGGTGTACTGTTCAAATACAGGTTTATCTAAGCCGTATTTAGCTTCGATGTTAGCCATAACTTCTGGCGGTAATGGGCGTTCGCTCGAAAACGGGTTACCCGGTGCAAAACGCATGAGAAAGAAAGATATAGTGATCAACACCAACATGGTTGGAATCGCTTCGAATATCCTTTTCATAATGAATTTAAGCATAAACTCACTCTTTTCAGTCTGTGACAATTAAAAATTAAATAGACACTGCGTGCGATTTCTCGCACACAGGTCTAAGTTAGTTATATTTTATTTTTATAGGAGGTTATTTTGCTTTGATATAAAGATCTTTTGAATAGATCTTATCTTCGGCGTTACCTTCTGGGTAACCACCTAGCTGAGGTGATACAAGACGTGTTGTAACGTACTGGTAGACTGGAGCAATTGGCATGTCTTTAGCTAGCAATTTTTCTGCTTCGATGTATAGCTTAGTACGCTCTTCTTCTGAAGTAGAGCTTAGTGCTTTATCGATAATCTTGTCATAGTCTGCGCTCTTATAGTGCTGACCAGCAGTTGTATTTTGACTAACCATCAAT
This sequence comes from Vibrio sp. 10N.222.52.C3, assembly GCF_041474195.1. Taxonomy (NCBI): domain Bacteria; kingdom Pseudomonadati; phylum Pseudomonadota; class Gammaproteobacteria; order Vibrionales; family Vibrionaceae; genus Vibrio; species Vibrio sp. 10N.222.52.C3. The sequence goes on from NZ_JBFRTQ010000034.1 coordinate 15,338, forward strand.
GTTAGGAATGAAGATGCTTCATTGTAGTCACCACACCAACCTGCACGAGCAACGTCAAAGTTACCAGTATCTTTACTGTCTAGATATGATTTCCACTCTTGGTTTTCGAGTTTCGCGTTAATACCAAGCTCTTTCTTCCACATTGATGCGATTGCTACAGCAAGCTTCTTGTGGTTTTCAGACGTGTTGTAAAGCAGGTTAAATTCAAGTGGGTTGCTCTTCGTGTAGCCCGCTTCTTCAAGAAGACGCTTCGCTTCAGCAATACGCTCTTTTTGAGAAAGTTGACCATACTCTGGAGTTACCGGGTCAAAACCAGCAGTAATTTCAGGAGTCAAGAAGTAAGCTGGTTTTTGACCTTGACCAAGAATCGCTTTCGTCACGATGTCACGATCCATCGCATAAGACATTGCTTTACGAACACGTACGTCGTCGAAAGGTGCTTTCTGTGCATTAAATTGGTAGTAATAAGTACACAGGTTACCCTTAATGTTTACATCTTCTGGGTATTCTTTCTGTAAGCGACGGAAGTGCTCGTTAGGAACTTCGTATGTGAAATCTAGTTCGCCAGAGAGGAAGCGGTTCATTTCCGCTACTTGGTTTTCGATTGGTAAGAATGTTACTTTGTTAAGAACTGTATGTTCGTTATCCCAATAATTTTCGTTGCGTACTAGTTCAAGACGCTCGTTAACTACCCATTGATTTGGAACAAATGCACCATTACCAACAAAGTTTTCAGGCTTAGTCCACTGGTCACCGAATTTTTCAACAGTTGCTTTATGTACTGGCTTCACTGTTGTGTGACCCATCATCATTACGAAATATGGGACAGCTGTATCTAAAGTCACTTCTAACGTGTAGTCATCTAAAGCTTTAACGCCTAGTTCACTCTTGTCTTTCTTACCCGCAACGATGTCTTTCGCATTCGCCATCTTGGTATATTCCATGTACCAAGCGTATGGAGAAGCAGTTAAAGGATCAACCGCACGTTGGAAGCTGTAAACGAAGTCATTTGCCGTTACAGGATCGCCGTTAGACCATTTTGCGTCTTTACGTAGGTGGAAAGTGAATGTTTTGTTGTCTGTCGTTTCCCAGCTTTCAGCTACTCCTGGGATAGTATTGCCGTCGCCATCTTGGTTCACTAAACCTTCTAGAAGGTCACGAATTACGTGAGATTCTGGTACACCTTGAGATTTGTGAGGGTCGAGTGTTGCTACTTCAGTACCATTACCGCGAACCAGTTCCTGAACTTTTGCCAGTTCTGTGCCTGCTGGAACTTCAGCAGCGATAGAAAGAGTAGAAGAGGCAGCCACTGCCAAACCAGCACCTAGAAGAAGGGCCTGAGTGATTTTATTCTTGTACATTTAATAAACTCCAAGTTTTATGTATTGCATCCATGACTTCTTTGCTTGGTTCACTGAACGGCAGTGATTTAGATTTATTTAGCTCAAAATTTAAGCATAAAAATCTAAAACCTTACAAAGATTGAGGCACACACTATCAACCATTGAAGTAATTTGCCACAAACAAGTCGCAAAAAATCGGATAATTCTCCGAAATACTTAAGGTATCAGTGTAAATATCTAAAAAATCCCAAATCAGTAGTGACTTGCATAGAGGGATTAATTAAAAAACAGCCTTTAGTGTTGATGTGTCTGTGTTGATGCTTTTTTTTAGCATCTTATGCTAGAACACTGAGCGCAAATTAACATTAATGCCACATGAAATCTAATTGCACATCACATATCACCTAAACCGTCTACACTATTTGTGAGGATAATCACTTTATACAAGACAGCATAATGCTCTGCACCAAACCGGGTTATCCAATGCACCAATCAAGACAAAATTACGCGCTGAATTTATATGCAACCACAATGAATTATCATTTATCAAATCAATGATTATCTATAAATAGATTTATAGCAGGTACAAAAAAACCGACCTAAGTGGTCGGTTTTTGACTGTCTCATATACAAATGAGTAAATGCTGAAGCAACATCACTTTAAGAGAAATTACTTCTCCCAGCGTTCCGCTGCTTTCGTGTCTGAATCACGAGAATCAACCCAACGCGTCGTTTCGGTCGTGCGTTCCTTTTTCCAAAAGGGAGCCTTGGTTTTCAGGAAGTCCATAACGAATTCACAGGCTTCAAATGCAGCACCACGGTGTGCACTGGATACACCAACGTAAACAATCTGGTCGCCGATATCTAAGTCACCTACACGGTGGATAACACGCATCTTCTGAATAGGCCAGCGAGCCTCAGCTTGGTCACAGATCTCGCTCAGTGATTTTTCTGTCATACCCGGATAGTGCTCCAGAGACAAACCAATCACATTGTCGCCAAGGTTCATGTCGCGAACTTTACCAACGAACGTCACAATCGCTCCGGCAGCTGTACCTTGAGCCAAGTAGTCGTATTCGTCGCCTACCGAGAAGTCCTCAGCTGTCACTAATACTCTTGGATCCATGCTTAGCCTCCAGTCACTGGTGGGAAGAAAGCCACTTCGTCGCCGTCTTTCACTTCAGCTGTCAGAGGTACGATTGATTGGTTAAGTGCAGCCAGAAGCTTCCCCTCTTCCAATGCGATATCCCATTTGCCTTCTTGTGTCACAAGATGACTACGAATCGCTTCAATCGTCTTAAATTGTGCATCAACTTCAACGCTGTCCACACCAACAAGTTCACGAGTTTGAGCAAAGAAAAGTACTGTAATCATGACTCCACCTTAAAGTGACCAGATTTACCACCTGTCTTCTCTAGCAGGCGCACGTTTTCGATAACAATGTCTTTCTGAACAGCTTTACACATATCGTAAATCGTTAACGCAGCCACAGAAGCAGCCGTTAGCGCTTCCATCTCTACGCCCGTCTTACCCGCAAGCTTACAAACAGATTCGATGCGAACCTTGTTTTCAGACTCGATAGCTTCAAGCTGCACTTCTACTTTAGTTAATAGCAGAGGGTGACACAGGGGAATCAGATCCCACGTCTTCTTCGCCGCTTGAATACCCGCAATACGTGCCGTTGCGAAAACATCACCTTTATGGTGGCTACCAGAGACAATCAGCTCTAGCGTTTCTGCCGACATTTGAACGAAGGCTTCCGCTCTCGCTTCACGTACTGTTTCCGCTTTAGCCGATACATCGACCATGTTTGCTTCGCCAGACGCGTTAATGTGTGTAAATTGGCTCATACTCAAACCGCCTTATACAGAAAGGTGTGGCATGAAGTTACAAGGACGGTGGCTAGCATCCATCTGTTGCTTGATGATCTTAGTCCAACCGGTGCGGCAAGCGCCTGTAGAACCTGGCATCGCAAAGATAACCGTGTGGTTAGCAAAACCCGCAATCGCACGAGATTGAATTGTCGAAGTACCGATCTCTTCGTAAGATACTTGACGGAATAGCTCACCAAAGCCTTCTACTTCTTTGTCGAACAGTGGCTTAAGCGCTTCAGGCGTACTGTCACGAGAAGTGAAACCAGTACCACCCGTGATCATGATAGCTTGTACGCTTTCATCAGCGATCCATTTAGATACGATCGCACGGATCTTGTACATGTCATCAATAACGATTTGCTTATCAACCACGTTGTGACCCGCTTCTTTAGCATGCTCTGCTAGGTAACCGCCTGAAGTGTCGTTTTCTTCTGTACGAGTATCTGAAACCGTTAGTACTGCGATGTTTGCTGCTTGGAATTTGCTTTCTGCGTGACCCATTTGTTCACCTATATAAATTTTTCATTAGACTGATTCGCCCAGCCTGAAGAAGCTGAGCGATAAAATGCTTTAGAGTGTGTAGCGGGTTAACCGCCGATTGACGCCAAGTTTGGAGTCATGCCGCTGTTGCCATCGTGTAAGAAGTGGCTAACGGACTTGGTTTGAAGCTGAGCCTGAATTCGATCAATGAGTTCTTGCTCTTGTTGATCTTCTTGAATCAGATCTCTCAGTTCAACACCATGGTCGCCAAACAGACATAAGTGAAGTTTACCGGTCGCAGAAACGCGCAGTCGGTTACAACTCTCACAAAAGTCTTTCTCGTAAGGCATGATCAAACCGATTTCACCCTTGTAGTCTGGGTGGACAAACACTTGCGCCGGGCCATCGTTAACGGCTTTGACTTTTAACAGCCAACCATTAGCAATAAGCTGGTTGCGAATCGCAACGCCAGACACATGATGTTTATCGAACAACTCGTCCATCTCGCCGGTTTTCATCAGCTCGATAAAACGTAATTGAATAGGTTTGTCTTTGATCCAATTAAGGAAGGCTGGTAATTCCTGACTATTGAGGTCTTTCATTAATACGACGTTGACTTTGACTTGTTCAAAGCCAACCTCAAACGCTTTATCAATGCCTCGCATAACCTCAGTAAACTTATTCTCACCAGTGATCTGATGGAACATGCGCGAATCTAAACTATCCACGCTCACGTTTATATGGGTTAAACCAGCATCACGCCATTGCCCTACTTGTTTCTCCATGCGGTAGCCATTCGTTGTGGTGGCTACTTTTTCGATGCCTGGGGTAGAAGCAACGGTATGTATGATTTCAGGAAAGTCTTTACGCAGACTCGGCTCTCCGCCTGTAATGCGGATCTTTGAGGTACCACAATCTGCAAACGCTTTAACAACGCGTTTGATCTCGGGAACACTTAAAAAAGACGAGTTTTTTTGCCCTGACGGTTTGTAACCATCTGGCAAGCAGTAAGTACATTTAAAGTTACAGACGTCTGTAACCGACAAGCGCAAGTAATAAAACTTGCGATGGAATCTATCTTCGAATTGTTGCGCCACGGAACACCTTTCCAAACACGGGAGGCATAATCATTTCCAATTAAGCCCTTGTGACAACATGTCACTGGCTCTTGATGCGTATCGGTACAGCAAATACCACTGTGCGACTTAGCATGCGAGAGCTCGGAGTTATGGCAACTGAGCGTTATATTCACACGCGCAGTAGCTGAGTAATAAAATACTTAATATTTGTACGTGAATCTAGCTCTGATGGTAAAAAACGGGTCACATCGGCAAAAAAAACGTATCAAACGCTCAAAATAACTCTTGTTGAGTATATAGCGAGAAGCATTTAACCTAAATTATAGTTGGTAATAACCTAACAAGAACAATAAATGAATATTTACTCTTCAAAGAAAGTCGTAGCAATCGGCGGTGGCCATGGCTTAGGTCGCATGTTAGCTGCATTAAAAGACTTTGGTAACAACGCAACTGGCATTGTTGCAACGACAGATAACGGCGGTTCCACCGGACGTATTAGAGATTGCCAAGGTGGCATCGCATGGGGAGATACACGCAACTGTATCAACCAATTAATCACAGAGCCTTCAATCAGTTCGATGATGTTCGAATACCGCTTTCGTGGTCAAGGTGAGCTAGACGGTCATAACTTGGGTAACCTAATGCTGACGGCGTTAGACAACCTTTCCGTTCGCCCATTGGAAGCAATTAACCTGATTCGAAATATGCTCAAGGTCGATGTCAATATCGTGCCGATGACTGAGCATCCTTCAGACCTCACGGCTCTATCAATGGACGGCCGCTGGGTTACCGGCGAAACCAACGTTGATGACATGACGGAAAAGCTGCGCATGATGGACTTGTCTCCAGAAGTGCCAGCAACCAAAGAAGCCGTTGCTGCCGTTGAGCAAGCAGACTGCATTGTCCTTGGCCCTGGAAGCTTTTTAACCAGTGTGATGCCCCCTCTTCTCCTTCCAGAGATTGGCAAAGCAATCTCTGAGAACACCAAGGCAAAAGTTATCTTCGTTGAAAACCTTTCACCAGAGCACGGTCCCGCAGGGAAAATGACGCTTCAAGAGCAATTGGAGTGGTGTGAACGTACCTGTAAGGCAAGGAAAATAGACATCGTGTTAGGCAATGAACCTCACCCGGAACTAGAAGTGCAATGGAATTGTGTGACCACAGATCTTGCATCGGCAAACCGAGATTGGCGACACGACCGTGTGAAGCTTCAACAAGCCATTGAAGCCCAGTTGGCGTAGCCATAGGTTCAAGCGACAAACAACAAAAAAGGAGCATGCTGCTCCTTTTTTAATCTCAGTAATAACTCGCTGTTTTAAAGGTCCGTCATCAACTGCTGATATTCAGTGTACGTCGATAACAGGAGGTCTTGCATATCTTGAAAATCAATCTCGGTTACAGGCAACGCTTGCTTCACTTTTGCGTCTAAGCTAATCGCAAAACTACACAAAGAATCCGCACCAAAGCTTGCTGCGCTGCTCTTAAGCGCATGACTGATATCAGCCAAGTACTTAGAGGTATCCGACTCTTTATTTATCTCTAGGTGTTCGTAGTAGCCTTTCAACTCACCTAAAAAGATTTCCAGTAAAACCGGGACATTCTCTTGGCCTATTTCGCCGGCAAGCTCATCAACTTTTTGCTGATTTAATACTTTCGTCATTATTATTTTCTTATTGTTTGTTGATTACTGCTTCGCATTCCACGTTTGCAACTTACGGTATATCGTCGATGGACTGACATCTAAGAAACCTGCCGCACGAGGGATGTTGCCATCACACGCTTTAATGGCCTGCTCGATAGCCGTTTTCTCAGTGATCCACAATGGGAAAATATCTTTTACCGTGATGTCTTCATTCTGCTTCTCTTTCAATCGCAGACTGTTTTCAATCGGTTGGTTCAACGGTGGTGGAAGCATGTTGAGAGTAATCTCTTTGCCGTTATTCAAAACCACCACGTTCCGCAACACGTTTTGTAGCTGACGAACGTTACCCGGCCACTCATATTGATTAAAGCGATCAAGTACTTCCTGAGCAAAACGTACAAACGCCTTCCCCTCCTCGACCGACATATAGCCTAGCAGAGAATACGCGATCTCGATGACATCTTCACCACGCTCACGCAATGGCGGCAAGTGCAATGGAATCACGTATAAACGATAGTATAAATCTTCTCTAAAGCGACCTTCTTGTACTTCTTTCCAAGGGTCACGGTTGGTCGCACACACAAAACGAACGTCGACACTCTTCATCTTCGAAGAGCCGACTTTTTGGAAAGTACCGGTTTGGATAAAGCGCAGCAGCTTGGTTTGCAGCTCTAAGTCCATTTCGCACAGTTCATCAAGGAACAGTGTTCCACCATCAGCAAGCTCAGCAGCACCTTGGCGATCGGTCGCAGCACCGGTAAAGGCACCTTTAACGTGGCCAAACAGCTCACTTTCAATCAGGTCTTTAGGGATAGCGGCACAGTTAATCGCGATGAACGGCTTATCGCCACGCTTACTCGCCGCATGAATGGCTTCTGCACATACCTCTTTACCGGTACCACTTTCACCAGTAATGAAAATGCTCGCCTTACTCGATGCAGCAGAATCGATAGTTCGGTAAACCTGCTGCATGGTTTGGCTGCTGCCGATAAAACCTTGGTAGTTCTGGTTTCCCGGGTGTTCCGAGCTATTTTTAAGTTTGGTGGCTTTGCGGATCGCATTATTCACCGTAATACGGAGTCGGTCGGCTTCACACGGTTTGATAAGGAAATCTTGAGAGCCATGACGCATCGCTTCTACAGCGGTATCGATAGAGCCGTGAGCCGTCATGAAGATAACTGGAACTTCAGGGTATTTTTGTTTTACAGCAAATAGTACGTCCATACCCGTCATATCAGGCAGACGTAGATCTAATAAAATAAGGTCTGGGATTCGATGATTCAAACTCTCGATTGCATCGCGGCCAGTGCCGACAATGTTGATATCAATTTCGAGCGGTGTAAGATACGAGCGATATAAAGCTGCTACCGAAGCGGTATCCTCTACCATCAACAAATACTTCGATTTGTTATCTAGCGTTTTTGATTGCATATCCTAGCCATTTATAATTTGCATTTCTTATTATAGTCGCATTCCGCTTTGCATTATGCAAATATTAGCCACAGTATTTGTAGTGTGTTTTTTTACTTGCTTCAAACAATCAATGTTTTATCTATCTGGCACGAACGATGCAACGGTATAAATGACCTTCGGGTCACCTAGCCAACTGACGTTGTTAGTGGACCGATTGTTCACAAACGTAAGCCAGTAGAACATTTACTACTGGCTGTTTTTTTGTCTGAAACACTCTCAATTCTTGTGTTGAGGGGGATCAATTCTCGAGCGAAAAGTGAGATTAGCTGTTGGTAATAAACTGCTTTCTTAACTGATCAATTTCATCACGCTTCTGTGCGGCCAATTCAAATTCCAGATTCTGAGCATGCTGATACATCGCAGATTCTAGCTTGCTGATCTCTTTATCAAGCTGTTGCGGCGTAAGTACGGCATAACTTTCAGAAGGCTCTGCCACCTTAGATAGTGGAACTTGTTTCGATTGGCGCTGCTGCTTCGACTTGGTTAGATCACCCAGTTCCATAATGTCTTTGATATTGCGTTTCAACGCTTGCGGAGTGATGCCTTGCTCTTCGTTGTAGGCTTGCTGTTTCTCGCGACGACGATCGGTTTCATCAATCGCTTTTCTCATCGACTTAGTAATCGAATCACCATAAAGGATTGCTCGACCTTCCAAGTTACGAGCAGCACGACCAATGGTTTGAATCAGAGAACGCTCAGAACGCAAGAAGCCCTCTTTATCTGCATCAAGAATCGCCACCAGCGACACTTCAGGCATATCCAAACCTTCACGAAGTAAGTTAATGCCCACTAACACATCGAACTTGCCCAAACGTAGGTCTCGGATGATCTCTACACGCTCAACGGTATCGATATCCGAGTGCAAGTAACGCACTTTAACGCCGTGCTCACTTAGGTATTCGGTTAAGTCTTCTGCCATTATCTTGGTCAACGTGGTAACCAAAACACGCTCTTCTTTCACTGAACGGATTCTGATTTCAGACAGCAAGTCATCCACCTGCGTCGCGACAGGTCTTACTTCGATGATTGGGTCTAACAGACCAGTAGGACGTACCACTTGATCAGCAATCTCGCCATCTGATTTTTCAATCTCGTAATTACCTGGTGTTGCCGACACAAAAATCGTTTGTGGGGCTATAGACTCAAATTCTTCAAACTTCATTGGACGGTTATCCAATGCAGAAGGCAGTCTAAAACCAAACTCGACCAAGGTTTCTTTACGAGAACGGTCACCTTTATACATCGCACCAATTTGCGGCACAGTCACGTGTGACTCATCGATGATCAGCAAACCATCATCAGGCAGGTAGTCAAATAACGTTGGCGGCGCTTCCCCTTCCGCACGGCCGCTCAAGTATCGTGAATAGTTTTCGATACCGGAACAGAAGCCAAGCTCAGTCATCATCTCAATATCAAACTGAGTTCTTTGAGAGATACGCTGCTCTTCCAAAAGCTTATTGTTGTCTTTTAAGTATTGAGCACGATCGCGCAGTTCGTCCTTGATGTTCTCAATCGCCTCAAGGATTTTTTCTCTTGGCGTTACATAGTGAGTTTTTGGATAAACCGTAAAGCGCGGCAAGTCTCTTTGTTTCACCGCACCAGTCAGAGGATCAAAAATACTAATGCAGTCCACTTCGTCATCGAACATCTCAATTCGAACCGCATCTTGGTCAGATTCAGCCGGAAAGATATCAATCACCTCACCACGAACACGGAACTGACCACGTTCAAAGGCGACATCGTTTCTTGAATATTGCAGCTCAGCCAAACGGCGCAAAATATCACGCTGGTCCATCACCTCGCCACGACTCAAATGAAGCATCATCTTCAAATAAGACTTAGGATCACCCAGACCGTAGATAGCCGACACAGAAGCCACAATGATGGCGTCTTTTCGTTCTAATAAGGCTTTGGTTGCCGAAAGCCTCATTTGTTCGATATGAGCGTTCACAGACGCATCTTTCTCGATGAACGTGTCCGTGGTTGGAACGTAGGCTTCAGGTTGGTAGTAATCGTAGTAAGAAACGAAATACTCAACGGCATTGTTTGGAAAGAAAGATTTCATCTCACCGTAAAGTTGAGCCGCCAATGTCTTGTTAGGCGCTAACAGAATCGCAGGTCTTTGAGATTGGGAAATGACGTTGGCAAGGGTAAAGGTTTTACCTGAGCCCGTTACCCCTAGTAGAGTTTGATGTGCCAAACCAGAATCTAATCCGTCTAGTAATTTGGTTATCGCTGTCGGCTGATCACCGGACGGGCTGTAGTCCGATACCAAGTCAAAGAGTTTACTCATAGGTCGCCATTTCCATACTGTTTTTTTAATCAGGTCATTGTCACTCTAGGAGGAGTGTCGTTGCAACAATTATCTAGAGAAATGCATCTTAAGATCAGAGATCAGTTATAGCTTTTATTTTTAGAACTTGGTATTATCCGTGCCCTGCAAAGTTTCCCCAGCTAAATTACTCGAATTTTAATCCACTACTTTTCCCCAAAAAACCTAAAAATACCGCTTGTTTTACTGTTCGTTTTATAATCTACAAAAGTTATAGAATTGCGACATTTTGCTATAAATCTTTTAAATACATTACGTTAGATAAGGTTTTTACATTTTTCGATTTATCCCGATTATTGTTGTTAAAGTTTCACACACACACTTATCCACAATTTTGGTGGATAACTAAAGCAAAGCTAAATCCTATAAGGCGTTCAAGAAAGTAAAGTTTTTTATCTTACTTTTTTCTGATATTTTTTATTGACAGAAATCCGGACAATTATTAGAATTCGCGTCGCTAACAAGCAATTCCCCTTTAGTTCAGTTGGTAGAACGGCGGACTGTTAATCCGTATGTCGCAAGTTCAAGTCTTGCAAGGGGAGCCAAATTCAGAAAAAAGCTCAATCGAAAGATTGGGCTTTTTTCGTATATAACTGCGACTAACTTGTTCCAAGTTAATGTCACAAACCTAGCCGCCCGCGTTCAAGTCTCGACAAGGGGGCCAAATTTAAAAAAGCCGCATCACTCGATGCGGCTTTTTGCGTTTTAGTGCTTTGGGAGCGTATTCGACTCGCAGCTTTCCTTCTCTTTTTGATAGTTCTGAGCACCAAAACCCACAAATATGACCCTATTCGTAGGAAGCAAATCGAGTTCAATTCAAGAATGATCTTATGAAAGATCCAATTCAACTACTCCTACAAACTTGTCTCACGAAGTAAAAATTGGCCGTCTATACTTACGGTAACTTTAATAATCAATCGATTACCTGATGTTTTTTTCACCAAGTGTCTAAATCCCTAGTGATCCTTGGTTGTTATTAGGTGAGCAAAGCAGGATAATATCGGGATCGGAATCTCAAGAATTAATCCATTATGACCGAATACCTTTTGTTGTTGGTTGGCACAGTGCTGGTCAATAACTTTGTGCTAGTGAAGTTTTTAGGACTATGTCCATTTATGGGAGTCTCCAAGAAACTGGAGACTGCGATTGGCATGGGCCTCGCGACGACTTTCGTTCTAACGTTAGCGTCGGTCTCTGCATACCTAGTAGAAACCTACATCCTTACCCCTCTGGGTATTGAATACCTGCGTACCATGAGTTTCATCTTGGTTATCGCGGTGGTTGTTCAATTTACGGAAATGGTCGTTCACAAAACCAGCCCGACTCTTTATCGCCTGCTGGGTATCTTTCTGCCTCTTATCACCACCAACTGTGCGGTATTAGGTGTGGCACTTCTGAACATCAATGAAAACCACAACTTCATTCAGTCGATCATCTATGGTTTCGGCGCAGCGGTGGGTTTCTCTCTTGTATTGATCTTATTTGCTGCAATGCGTGAACGTATTGCGGTTGCTGATGTTCCAATGCCATTCAAAGGCGCATCGATTGCGATGATCACAGCAGGCCTAATGTCTCTGGCATTCATGGGCTTTACTGGGTTGGTGAAATAAACATGAGTACCATTTTAATTGCGATCATTGCGCTAGCCGTTTTAGCCGCTGTTTTTGGCGCTATTTTGGGCTTTGCTTCTATCCGTTTTAAAGTTGAAGCTGATCCTATCGTCGATCAAATCGACACCATTTTACCGCAAACTCAATGTGGCCAGTGTGGCTACCCTGGCTGTCGCCCATACGCAGAGGCGATCGCTAACGGAGACAAGATCAACAAATGTCCTCCGGGCGGCCAAGCAACCATTGAGAAGCTAGCAGATTTAATGGGCGTAGAAGTTGAAGACTCCGCTCATGACTTAGATAACAAAGTAAAAACCGTTGCCTTCATTCACGAAGATATGTGTATCGGCTGTACCAAGTGTATTCAAGCCTGCCCTGTTGACGCCATTGTTGGTGGCACCAAGGCACTGCACACAGTAATTAAAGATGAATGTACAGGTTGTGATCTATGTGTCGCACCGTGCCCTACTGACTGTATTGAAATGATTCCAGTGGCAACAACGACTGAAAATTGGAAATGGCAGATGAACATCATCCCTGTTACTGATATCACTAACCAAGCGACTGATGCGACTGCGTCAGAGCCTAAAGCATAGGGTTAGTATGATCTCTTTAATTGAACAAATTCGCACGGGCTCTATTTGGAACTTCCCTGGTGGCGTGCACCCTGCTGAAAACAAGAAACAGTCGAATACTACTGATATCGTCCATGCAAGGCTTCCAGAAGAAATCGTTCTTCCTGTGAAACAGCACATCGGTAAGCCGGGGAACCTATTGGTTGCTGCTGGCGACACTGTGTTAAAAGGTCAGCAACTTACGGCCTTAGACACAGGTTTTACTTTGCCAGTACACGCACCAACATCGGGTGTGATTACCGCTATCGAACCGCGAACTACCGCTCACCCTTCAGGCTTGAGCGAAATATGCGTGGTTATTAAACCTGATGGCCTAGACACTTGGATTGAAAAAAATCCAGTTGAAGATTTTTCGACAAAGACTTCTGACGAACTGCTTGATGTGATTCGCCAAGCTGGTATTTCAGGCATGGGCGGCGCAGGTTTCCCTACGGCTAAGAAGCTTCAATCAGGCTTAGGTCGTACCGACATTTTGATCGTCAACGCTGCGGAATGTGAACCTTACATCACCTCTGATGACAAGTTGCTTCAAGAACATGCCGACGAAGTATTAAAAGGCATCGAAGTGGTTGAACACATTCTTCAACCAAAGCTGACGGTTATCGGCATTGAAGACAACAAACCAGATGCGATAAAAGCACTTGAGATTGCAGCGAAAGACAAAGATATCGTCATTCGCGTTATCCCAACCAAATACCCTTCTGGTGGTGAGAAGCAACTTATCAAGATCCTCACCAACAAAGAGGTTCCAGCTGGCGGCATTCCTGCAGACATTGGTGTTTTGGTTCAGAACGTCGGCTCTCTTTACTCGATTAAGCGAGCGGTAATTGACGGCGAACCTGTGGTTAACCGCGTTGTGACATTAACCGGTAAAACCTTTAAGCAACCTCGTAACGTTTGGGCGCTATTAGGCACACCAGTACATGAGTTACTTGAAGAGTTTGGCTACAAAGCAGATAAAAAACTGCCGCGTTTAATTTTGGGCGGCCCGATGATGGGCTTTACCTTGCCGCATGCCAATGTGCCAATCACCAAAACGTCGAACTGTATTTTGGCGCCAACGCGTCGTGAGATCTCACCAAGCACTTACGAGATGGAATGTATCCGTTGCAGCGCATGTGCTGAAGCTTGCCCTGCGTCTCTACTTCCTCAACAACTGCAATGGCACGCCAAAGCCAACGAGTTGGATAAGTGTGAAGAGCTAAATATTAAAGACTGTATTGAATGTGGTGCATGTGCATTTGTCTGCCCAAGCGAAATCCCTCTTGTTCAGTACTATCGCCAAGCAAAAGCTGAAATCAAAACTCGAAAAGATGAAGCCGCTGCTGCAGAACGCGCCAAGATTCGTTTTGAAGAGAAGAACGCTCGTATGGAGCGTGATAAAGCCGAACGTGAAAACCGCTTTAAAAAAGCCGCAGATAACCGCCGTAAAGATATGAAAACATCCGGCGGTGATGATGCTATTGCTGCTGCGATTGCTCGTGTTAAAGCACAAAAAGCCGCTGCGGATCAGGCTCCGAATGAAGAACCAGCAGTGAAACCTGCGGTTGCTGCCGCTATTGCGAAGGCAAAAGCGAAACAAGCTGCAGCTCAAAAAGCGGAAGGCGCTGAACCAGACAACTCTGAAGTGTCTAAACTGCGTGAAGAGCGCAAGCGTCAAGCGAGAGAGCGCAAGGCACAACAAGCAGCAGCCGATACTCCTGCAGAAAGCTCAGGCGATACGAAGAAAGACGCCGTTGCTGCTGCGATTGCTCGCGCTAAAGCGAAGAAAGCACAGCAAGCGGAATCTGCTTCGGATGCTCCTGTTGAAAGCTCTGGCGATGCTAAGAAAGATGCTGTCGCTGCGGCCATTGCTCGTGCTAAAGCCAAGAAAGCTCAACAAGCTGAATCTGCTGCTGAAGCTCCTGCTGAAAAATCCGGCGATGCCAAGAAAGATGCTGTTACTGCCGCTATCGCTCGTGCTAAAGCCAAAAAAGCCCAGCAAGCGAAGCAAGCAGAAACATCTGAACCAGTGGTTGAAGTTGAAACCGAGACTCAATCGGAGCAAGTCGACCCTAAGAAAGCTGCTGTTGCTGCGGCCATCGCTCGCGCTAAGGCTAAGAAAGCACAGCAAGCGACACAAGAAACAACCGAAGCTCCTGAACCTGCAGTTGAAACTGAAGCTGGAAGTTCTGGCGATGCTAAGAAAGACGCCGTTGCTGCCGCTATAGCCCGTGCTAAAGCAAAAAAAGCACAGCAAGCTAAGCAAGCAGAAACATCTGAACCAGTAGTTGAAGTAGAAACTGATACTCAATCTGAACAGGTCGATCCGAAGAAAGCTGCTGTTGCTGCCGCTATAGCCCGTGCTAAAGCAAAAAAAGCACAGCAAGCTAAGCAAGCAGAAACATCTGAACCAGTAGTTGAAGTAGAAACTGATACTCAATCTGAACAGGTCGATCCGAAGAAAGCTGCTGTTGCTGCAGCTATCGCTCGTGCTAAAGCGAAAAAAGCCCAGCAAGCGAAACAAGACGAAACAGTAGAAACGCCAGAGCCAGTGCTCGAAGTGGCAGCTGAAACTCAATCTGAAGCTGTTGACCCTAAAAAAGCAGCCGTTGCTGCCGCTATTGCTCGTGCTAAAGCAAGAAAAGCACAGCAAGAGCTAGATAAAAAGAACAATGAGGAGAAAGAGTAGTGGCCTTCTTTATCGCCAGCTCACCGCACGCGCATAGCCGTAGAAGCACCCCAGATCTAATGAAATGGGTGGCTATTTGTGCATTGCCAGGTCTACTAGCTCAAACCTACTTCTTTGGATGGGGTACCCTCATCCAGTTAGTATTTGCTATTGCACTTGCTGTTACCTTTGAAGCAGCCGTCATGCTATTGAGAAAACGCCCGCCAGTAATGGCACTGCGTGATTACAGTGCTGTTGTAACCGCTTGGCTACTGAGTGTCGCGATTCCCCCACACTCTCCGTGGTGGATCCTCGTCATTGGTATGTTCTTCGCTATTATTATCGCGAAACACTTATACGGCGGTCTAGGGCAGAACCCATTTAACCCTGCGATGGTCGCTTACGTTGTTTTGCTGATTTCATTCCCAGTTCAAATGACCAGTTGGAATGCTCCCGCGAGCCTGACAGCAGAAGCAACAAGCTTTATTGACTCATTCTTGATGATCTTTACTGGCTTCAATAACGAAGGTTTGTCTCTGCAACAAGCACGCCTTGGCATTGATGGCACCACAATGGCGACGCCGCTTGATGCATTCAAAACGGCATTAACGGCAGGCAATACTGCCTCAGAAGCACTATCTCAACCTCAATTTAGTTGGTTAGCTGGCGTAGGCTGGGAGTGGGTAAACCTTGCTTACCTAATCGGCGGTTTAGTGCTGATTAAGCAACGTGTTATTCAATGGTATATCCCTGTGGCTTTCATCGGCAGTCTTACTCTGTTTAGCTTAGTGTTCTTAGTGCTCACTCCTGGTGAAACCGCTTCTCCAACCATTCACCTTCTGTCTGGCGCGACTATGCTTGGTGCATTCTTTATTGCAACCGACCCAGTTTCAGCATCCACGACAGTCAAAGGTCGCTTAGTGTTTGGCGCTCTGATCGGCGGTTTAGTCTTTATCATCCGCAGTTGGGGTGGTTTCCCTGATGGCGTGGCGTTTGCTGTATTGTTAGCCAACATGTGTGTTCCACTGATTGACTACTACACCAAACCTCGCACATACGGTCACTAAGGGAGCGGATACCATGCTAAATGCAATTAAGAAAAACGGCCTTGTACTCGCGATTTTTGCGTGTGCTTCGACGGGTTTGGTCGCGGTAACTCACTACCTGACCAAAGATCAGATCAAACAACAAGAACAGGCTCAGTTACTGTCTGTTCTTAACCAAGTGATCCCACACGATCAGCACGACAACGAGCTGTTTTCGTCTTGTACTTTGGTTCAAGCAGAAGAGCTTGGTACTGAGCAAGCGATGCCGGCTTACATTGCTAAGCTTAATGGTGAGCCAAGCGCGATTGCGATCGAAGCGATTGCACCAGACGGCTACAATGGCGCGATTAAAGTCATTGTTGGAATGAAAACTGACGGTACTATTTTAGGTACTCGCGTGCTTTCTCACCAAGAGACTCCGGGCTTGGGTGATAAGATTGATCTGCGTGTGAGTGATTGGATTCTTTCGTTTGCAGGTAAGCAAGTGACGGATTCTAATCTAGACCGTTGGAAGGTTCGTAAAGACGGTGGTGATTTTGACCAGTTTACTGGCGCTACTATCACGCCAAGAGCAGTCGTGAAGTCAGTCAAACAAGCGGTCCAGTACGTTAACCAAAACAACCAAGCATTGCTTGCTCAACCTCTAAATTGTGGTGGTGAATAATGAGTGACCATAAAACATTGATCAAAAATGGCATGTGGGCCAATAACCCTGCCCTAGTGCAACTTCTTGGGTTATGTCCGCTGCTGGCTGTATCGTCAACAGTCACTAACGCACTTGGGCTAGGCATTGCTACCTTGCTTGTACTGGTCGGCTCAAACGTTTCTGTTTCTTTGGTTCGTAATCATGTGCCAAAAGAAGTACGTATCCCAGTATTCGTAATGATCATTGCCTCGCTAGTAACCTGTGTTCAATTGCTGATGAACGCTTACGCCTATGGGCTTTACCTCTCTTTGGGTATCTTCATCCCGCTGATCGTAACCAACTGCATCATCATTGGTCGTGCGGAAGCCTTCGCTTCAAAAAATGAAGTGCTACCAGCGGCTCAAGATGGTTTCTGGATGGGTCTAGGCATGACATCAGTATTGGTCGTGTTAGGTGCGATGCGTGAGATTATTGGTAACGGGACCCTATTTGATGGCGCAGACCTGCTGCTTGGTGACTGGGCTTCGGTGTTACGAATCCAGATATTCCAATTTGATAACAGCTTCTTGTTAGCCCTGCTTCCACCGGGTGCCTTCATTGGTGTTGGTTTCTTAATTGCTTTGAAAAATATCATCGATAACCAAGCAAAATCTAGACAACCAAAACAAGAAAAACCAGTCATTGAACGCGCTCGCGTTACCAATGCCTAATAAGTTAAATTAGCTTAAACCTCGCTGAGTTAGCTCAACCACTCAGCGGGGGAAATCAGATCTAAACAGTACATATAATAATGACGCTCATAAGAGCGCGTAACCGATGATAAAGCAGAAGCAATCCAAGCTTCATGCCCTAACTATTTGAAAGTAATGTCGCTATGAACAATGTAAAACGAGTAGAAATACTTGAGCGTTTAAGAGAAAACAATCCAAAGCCAGAGACTGAGCTTAACTGGAACAGCCCATTCGAGCTGCTGATTGCCGTTCTATTGTCTGCACAAGCAACCGATGTCAGCGTGAACAAGGCGACGGATAAGCTGTACCCTTTAGCCAACACTCCGCAAGCAATTTTCGACCTAGGTGTTGATGGCTTAAAAGAGTATATCAAGACCATCGGCCTATTTAACTCAAAAGCAGAAAACACCATCAAAACGTGTCGTATGCTGCTTGACCTACATAATGGTGAAGTACCGGAAGATCGCGCTGCATTAGAAGCCCTTCCAGGTGTCGGTCGTAAAACAGCAAACGTAGTGTTAAATACCGCATTCGGTTGGCCAACCATTGCCGTTGATACTCACATCTATCGTGTATCAAACCGCACTAAGCTAGCGATGGGTAAAACCGTCGACGATGTCGAAGCAAAACTACTTAAAGTTATCCCAAAAGAATTCAAACTGGATGTCCACCATTGGCTCATTCTTCATGGACGTTACACCTGTGTCGCACGTAAACCACGCTGTGGCAGCTGTATCATTGAAGACCTCTGTGAATTCAAAGAAAAGAGCGAAGATTAGTCTTTCCGTTCACAACGATTAATCAATACGGCAGCGCTTAAAGCGCTGCTTTTTTATTGCCACTCTCTAGAATCCGCCTCTACATAAGTTTTCACTTCTAATTCTGCGTTCCCAAGACAACAGGCATAAAAAATCCCGCCTTTTATGGCGGGATTCAATTATTTAGCTAAGAAGTCTGTCTTAGATAAACTCCACTTTAGTCACTTCTTTGATAGCAGATAGAACAAATGTTGGTACTGCTGCAATGAAGATTAACGATATTAAGTGATTAAACTCTAGCGCTTCTGTGCTGAATACCAACTGACCGAAGCTTGTGTACACAACGCTTAAAGACAAGATAGCCGATACTGCCACCGCACCAAGTAGGTAGTGGTTAGTGAACGGATTCTTACGATAAATCGTTGTAAACGTACGTGCATCGAACAAGCTCCAAAGTTGAGCAAAGATCAGTGTTAAAAACGCAACGGTTTGTGCGTATTGAGCACTGTAACCACCGTCGAGTGCGTAAGAGAATGTCACAAAGCTTAGACCACCTAATGCGAGACCACGAGTTAGGATACGAGCGCCTAGACCATTAGAGAAGAAGCCTTGGTCACGTTTGCCTGGCTTACGCTCCATGAGATCTTTCTCTTCTGGCTCAACACCGAGTGCGAGTGCTGGTAGACCATCAGAAACGAGGTTAACCCATAAAATCATTAGTGGAGTTAGCGGAAGTACTACATCTGGTCCCATGAGTAGGAATGCAAATAGGATTACCGAAACCTCACCCACGTTCGCTGTAAGTGCTTGGCGGATAAACTTACGTAGGTTATCGAAAATTTGACGACCCTGACGTACCGCCTTCACGATAGTACTGAAGTTGTCATCCAACAGGATAAGGTCACCTGAGTCTTTCGCAACAGACGTACCTGTAATACCCATCGCAACACCAATGTCTGCACGACGCAGTGCTGGCGCATCGTTCACGCCGTCACCGGTCATAGAGGCAACTTCATTGTTCTCTTGCTGCGCTTTTACGATACGCAGCTTGTGCTCTGGAGTAACACGGGCAAATACTGCAACCTGAGAACAGATAGACAACAGCTTCTCGTCATCCATTTGGTCAAGCTCAGCACCCGTTACCACTAGATCGTCTTCGCTACGGATGATTCCGATTTCACGAGCAATCGCTGCTGCCGTGACTGCGTGGTCACCGGTAATCATTACCGTACGAACACCAGCGCTATAACAGCTATTTACTGCATCGCGTACTTCTGGGCGTGGTGGATCCATGATGCCATAGATACCCAGGATGCTGACGTCTTTTTCAAGCTCAGGGAAATCTAACTCAAGCTCTTCTTCTTTTAATTCACGGAAACCAACGGCAAGTGTACGCAGAGCATCACCACCAAAGGTTTGGATTGCCGCTTCAAAGTTTAAATGAAGCTCTTGAGACGGTGCGGTATCGAGAGCCAAGTTGCCTGAAACTTCACAGCCAACCGTTGGTACGAAACCACCGTCAACCATGAAGCTGGTTGATTTACCAAGAACAACATCTGGCGCACCTTTCAATGCTAGGAAGTGCTTACCTTGTGGGTCACGAACGATAACAGAAGCCATCTTACGACCAGAATCGAACGGGAACTTCTTAACGATTGAGTAGCCACCCGTTGATAGCATTTCATCTTGTTTAAGACCTGCTTTTGCAGCTGCAACAATTAGTGCACCTTCTGTCGGGTTGCCACGAACCGTCCATTTACCATCAGCATTTACATATTCAGCATCGTTACAAAGCGTTGCAACAACAAGACCTTTCATCATTGCAGGGCTGTTTGTCGCTTCGACATTGTGACCTTTGGTAATGAATTCACCCTTAGGATCAAAACCTTTACCTGACACATCCCAGTAACGACCAGACACATCGTACGCTTTCATCACCTGCATTTGGTTTTGTGTTAGCGTACCGGTTTTATCTGAACAGATAACGGTTGTAGAACCAAGCGTTTCGATTGCTGCTAGCTGTTTAGCCAAAGCATTATTCTTAACCATCTTAGTCGAGCCCATCGTTAATACGATAGTAACCACCGTTGGTAAACCTTCAGGAATAGCGGCAACCGATAAAGAGATACCTGTTGTTAGGATTTCTAACCATGGCATACCGTGGTAAACACCGATAGCACAAACAATAGCAACAACCACAAGAGCAACAACCAATAATGCGAGTGCGATGGTGTCCATACGCTCTTGCATTGGTGTTTTCGTCTCTTCCGTTTGGTTCATCATATCAGCGATGTGACCAACTTCAGTTTGCATACCTGTGCTTGTTACCACAGCAAGGCCTGTACCTGTAGTCACGATTGTTGTCATGAAGCCCATGTTCTTCTGATCGCCAAGACCAAGGGTCTCATCTTCAAGGCGTTCAGACTGCTTATTCACTGGCTCAGATTCACCGGTCAGTGCAGCCTCATCTACCGTCAGACGGTTTGACTCAAGAATACGAACATCAGCAGGCAGAATATCGCCAGTATTAATTTTGATGATGTCACCAGGAACGAGGGTTTTAGCTGGAACACTGATCCATTTACCATCGCGCATCACTTCGGCTTCTGGAGCTGCCATTTCTTTTAGCGCTTCCATCCCTTTCTGAGCTTTAAATTCTTGCCAGAACGCGATACCAGTATTGATAAGGATAATCACTGCAATAGCCATAGCATCAATCGCGTGGCCAGTAGACCAAGAAACGATTGCACCAACAGCTAGAATAAAAATCAGTGGGTTTTTATATTGATGAATATACAGTTCCCACGCAGAAGCTGACTCTTGTGCAGTCAGTTCGTTAGTGCCGTGCTTCTCTAAGCGTGCATCCGCTTCAGAAGTTGATAAACCTGTCGTTTGATCTGCGTTCAGTTCGTTTAAAACATCTGAACTTTGTTGTGTAAACCATTTACTCGTCATTTGAGTACTCCACATCAATGCCTCACGCCGAGGCTAATGTAATAAAATAATACTTATTCTTATGTGATAGAAAAATCGCACAAATCAAAAGTGAATATTTAGTCGATTTGGTGCGCTTGAAAAACTATATAGTAAGGATTGTCTATTTAGCAAAGATCGCAAAAGATACACTTGATACACACTTGACAACTACTTTGAAAACACAACCACATCAAACATAAAACATAAAACAAACAATACAAGCCCAAACTATTGTTTAAAAAAGATAAGCACAAAAAATAGACACCCTTTGCATTTTCGTAAAAACCATTGGTTATCGGCGTATTTTATCGAAAATTCCTTAATAACGAAGTAAAACATCGGAATAACCTTTCTATAAACAGGGAGATGTTGGCGTAATCATAAATTGATAAAATGGAAAGTTAGATGCCAATTGTAAAAACGAAAGGAAATCAGCAACAAGATGGAGATATAAGTCACAATTCAACAACCAAGGCCATTCTTGGCCATTACAAAAAAGACCAACACTCAAACTTACTATTTATGCAAAACTGCGAATTAAGCGCTAGTGACTGACAAATTAATAAGGCCGTCGCTCTTTAATTTCTTGTAATACAAATAAGAAAAAAGGCAGAGGGGGAGAGTAAGATAGATGATGAGAATAAGAAAATATGACCAAACTCATCATCTCTTTGGTGTTGCTTATGAGCTTGCTCATATATAGTGCTATAAAAGAAACAACCAATAACAAGCTAGGAGCAAATCATGTCAAACGGTCGTATTTTACACACCATGCTACGCGTGGGTGATCTAGACAAGTCTATCGAGTTCTACACCAATGTAATGGGCATGCAGCTATTACGTAAGAACGAAAACAAAGAGTACGAATACACACTGGCTTTCGTTGGCTTTGGCGACGAATCTCAAGGCGCAGTGATTGAGCTGACTTACAACTGGGGCACCACGGAATACGATCTTGGCTCTGCTTTTGGTCACGTTGCTATCGGTGTTGATGACATCTACACAACGTGTGATGCGATTAAAGCAGCTGGCGGCAACGTAACGCGAGAAGCGGGTCCGGTTAAAGGCGGCTCTACACACATTGCGTTCGTTAAAGATCCTGATGGCTACATGATTGAGCTGATTCAGAACAAACAAGCAAGCGCAGGTCTAGAAGGTTAATTCCTTAACCTCTTTGAGAAGTTGAGTTTGAACGCCTGATGAAATGAAAAACGAAGCGAGCACTATGCTCGCTTCTTTTTTATCACTCTCACCATAATCGATATTCTTTACCAATTATTCTTAACAATCTCATTGATGAAACTTTACATGATAATGATTATCATTTAAATTAACCACCTATTGATTAGTGAGGTAATACAATGATTAGCGAATGGGAAAAACACACGTTACTTGCCGATACTGCATTGCAGCTCGACGATCCTGTACGAAGTATTCTTCATTATCAGCAGGCTTTGAACTTAAGTGAAGAAATTACAGAACGCACCGATATTCAAGCCGATGAACGCTTACTGATCTCGGTGATTTCTTGCCACAATCTTGCTCAATTCTGGCGTTGGGCTGGCGACACTGAATACGAGCTCAAGTATCTTCAACTGGCTTCCGAAAAGGTACTCACACTGATCCCTCAGTGCCCTAATACTCAATGTTCAAGCTTTATCGATTCTATTGGTTGCTGTAAGAAAGCGCTGATCGATTTCATGAAACGCCACCCAAACCCTAAAATTGCCTCTATGGTGGAGAAGATCGATACCGCGACCAACTGTGAAATGATCGCCCGCTTCCGCTTGAACTAAACAAGTTACGTCCAAACAACGACTCCAAATCTAAAACATAAAAAAGCCCGTCATCAAGACGGGCTTTGTCATTTCAAAACAAGCTATTGTTTAGCTTAAACCTGTGTACGACCTAAAGAGATCACAACACGTCGGTTCTTGTCTTTACCAATTGGCGAGTTATTGTCTGCAATCGGACGACGCTTACCATAGCCTTGTACTTGAATACGATCTTCTGGCAAGCCTAGAGATTTGAAGTACTCTCTTAACGATTCCGCTCTGCGCTCTGAAAGGTTTTGGCTAATCCCTTTGCTGTCGACAGAGTCGGTGTACGTTGCCACCAGCACAAGGTCGATGTCTTGATTATAGCGAACGTAATCAGCAATCTGGCTCAGCCTTTTACGCGACGATTTATTAAGCTGATCGCTGTTGCGGTCGTAATGCAAAATAGTGAAAGAGATATCTTCAAAGCTGTAAGGCAGCAGATTAGCAACACAGTCACTGAACACATTGTATTTTTCTTGGAATAGCACTGACGACAACGACACTTCGATACGTTGATCTCGGCTCTGCCACTCTTGGTAGCTGAATGTCGGATAACGCCCTTTCTCCAACTCACTCAAGATGCCCCAAGCTGTTTGACCACCGACATAGCCATCAAATTGTTGGAAGAACTTAATGGTTGTCATGCGATCAGCACTTTCACCCGGACGCCAAGGTGGCGGCATCGAAATCAAGCTGACATTACGCGTCGCACCCATTGGGCGACGCATTTTAAGCTCAAAGTCCAAAATGATTTTTTTACTCGCGCGAGATGAGAACTCAGCATCACCAAAGTTTGGAATTGGGTGAACCAAGCGACATTCTAGTGGCGTGTTGGCCACCATCTCCCATGTCGACTGTTGAGGAGATGCTCCGTAACGCTTTTCTTGTGCCATGACCGATGACGACACAAGTAGCGAAAATAGCATTGAACCTGTTATGAGTTGTTTCTTCATAAAGTGGAGTATCTCTTAAGCAATTCGTTTAACAATGCAGCCAATTGCCGCATTTTTCTCTCACGTTCAAATATGCAATTATCAAGCCGTAATGGGTTAGGTAATTTATGATTTATTGCCCTTCCCTAGTTTTTATCACTGCTATTATCTGCAATAATGCAGCCTTAATCACACTTATTTGGGCTAACATGACTGTAGAAAACGAAGCTCTGACCCTAAAAAAACGCTTTCGCGGCTATTTTCCAGTGGTCATCGACGTGGAAACCGCAGGGTTTAACGCTGAAACCGATGCATTATTAGAAATCTGTGCCATTACATTAAAAATGGATGAGAACGGAGATCTGCACCCTGCATCAACGCTTCATTTTCACATTGAGCCTTTTGAAGGCGCAAATATAGAGCAGGCAGCATTAGACTTTAACGGAATTAAAGACCCATTTAGCCCATTACGTGGTGCTGTGTCGGAACAAGAAGCCCTTAAAGAAATCTACAAGCTAGTGAGAAAAGAACAAAAAGCTTCAGATTGCAGTCGCGCAATCATGGTTGCTCACAACGCTACATTCGATTTGAACTTCGTTAATGCGGCAAGTGAGCGCTGTAAGCTTAAACGCGTCCCTTTCCATCCATTTGCTACTTTTGACACTGCAGCTCTTAGTGGTCTTGCCTACGGTCAAACCGTTTTGGCTAAAGCTTGCCGCACTGCAGGGATGGAATTTGACAACAAAGAAGCACACTCTGCTTTGTATGATACGCAAAAAACCACAGAGTTATTTTGCGGCATTGTAAACAAATGGAAAGCCCTTGGTGGTTGGCCTCTTGTTGACGAAGAATAAAAAATAGAGTCGGTAAACGTTTTTTCGTATTGCCTTCATAAAAAACACAACATCCCGAGAATAATATGAATCCTGTTGTAATTTCAGTTTGCATCATGCTTGTTTTAGCTTTGATGCGCGTAAACGTAGTCGTTGCTCTGACGTTCAGTGCAATTATCGGTGGCGTAGCCTCTGGTATGAGCTTGAACGACGCAGTCGCGGCTTTCGAAAGTGGATTAGGCGGCGGTGCAACGATTGCACTTAGCTACGCTATGCTTGGTACATTCGCTGTTGCTATCTCACGTTCTGGTATCACAGATCTCCTTGCTCAAAGTGTTATCAAACGCATTCACGGCAAAGAGAACAGTGCGGCATCGACTGGTCTTAAATACGGCATCCTTGCGTCGTTGATCTTAGTGACTATGTCTTCGCAAAACGTGATTCCAGTACATATCGCCTTCATCCCAATCTTAATCCCACCTCTACTAGGCGTATTCGCAAAAATGAACCTAGACCGCCGTCTAGTTGCGTGTGTACTTACTTTTGGTCTGATTACACCTTACATGGTGCTACCGATTGGTTTTGGTGGCATCTTCCTAAACAACATTCTGCTTAAAAACCTTCACGACAATGGTCTTGAAAACGTAGTAGCAAGCCAAGTGCCAATGGCGATGTTGTTACCCGCTGCGGGCATGATCTTCGGTCTTCTTACTGCAGTATTCTTTACTTACCGTAAGCCTCGCCAATACAAAGAAACCTCTCACACTGTTGTTTCAACAGAAGTGAAAGAGATCAACAAGAAGCACATCTTAGTTGCAGCGGCGGGTATCGTAGCTGCGCTAACAGTTCAACTGTCGACGGGCTCTATGATCATCGGTGCTCTAGCGGGTTTCATGGTATTTACCTTCGGTGGCGTCATTGCTTGGAAAGAGACACAAGATGTCTTCACCAAGGGCGTTCACATGATGGCAATGATCGGTTTCATCATGATTGCAGCGGCAGGTTTCGCGGCAGTTATGAAGCAAACAGGTGGCGTTGAATCTCTGGTTGAAGCACTTTCAACAAGTATTGGCGACAACAAGCCTCTAGCAGCACTACTTATGCTAATTGTTGGTCTATTGGTTACTATGGGCATTGGTTCTTCGTTCTCTACGATTCCAATCCTTGCAACTATCTACGTTCCATTAGCAGCAGCATTTGGCTTCTCGCCTATGGCAACAATCGCCCTAGTAGGTACAGCTGCAGCACTTGGTGATGCGGGCTCTCCGGCTTCTGACTCAACATTAGGTCCAACGTCTGGTCTAAATGCTGATGGTCAACACGAGCACGTATGGGAAACCGTAGTTCCAACATTCCTGCACTACAACATCCCACTGATCGTATTCGGTTGGATTGCAGCCATGGTTCTGTAATTAGGTTTGTAGTTAAAGAGCCCTACACTCACTTTTATAAAGACCGCCTCGTGCGGTCTTTTTTGTCTCTGAGATTCATTCTACTCTTCCTTCCGCTCACTCTCATTGAACTAGCGACACCAAACAAAAAAGGCTTACTCTGATGAGTAAGCCTCAGAAATCATTGCGAATACAGATGACTCTCGCTGAATTACGCAGTGGGAACATTACTCACTAAAATTTCGCGAATAGACTTAAGCGTCGCTTCCGTTGAATGATAATCCAATTCAACTTCACTAAAGATGCCGTTCACTTCAAGCATTAAGGTCGGGTAAGAAAATACACCCATCGCTTCTTTAAAGCCTAGCTGGTCATCTAACTCACTTTCCAATAACTTGCTAGAAAGGTCATTTTCAAACTGTTGAACATTCATACCTAGCTCTTCAGCCAACTGCAAATGTGTGTCTTGGCTATGTGGCAACATCGCACGAAGGTAGTAAGCATGTTGAATCGCTTCAAGCATCGCTTCGTAGTGGTCTTGAAAACCTGCAGCAATCACGGCACGGCACGCAGGGTAAGTACTGCGAACAGGTTGGCACTCTGTCCAAAAATCATGGTTAAACTCAGTACCCAACTTAGCTTCGATCTGCTTCCAAATCGCTTGCAGCTTGCCTTTCATCTCTTCTGACATTGGCTCATCAGAATCCGGAGCCAAACCACCCACTACATAGTTAAACTCAATGCTCGCAGGCAATTGTTGTTTCAATAACTCAAGTGTTGGCTTGTAACCCCAACACCAGCTGCACATTGGATCATGCACATAATGAAGTTTTACGTTCATTGTTCATTCCTTATCGAGTCAATGATTCGATCAATTCAAACAAAAAAGGAGCCTGATTAAGGCCCCTCATTTTAACTATTCAGCGCAAAGGCTAGAACTTATTCAGCGTCATCGCCAGCAACTTTAGCCGCTGCTTCTTTGATGATTGGCTGAAGTTCGCCTTTTTGGAACATCTCAAGAATGATGTCACAACCACCGATTAGCTCACCTTCAACCCAAAGTTGTGGGAAAGTTGGCCACTGTGCGTAAGCAGGAAGCTCTGCACGGATATCAGGGTTTTGTAGGATATCTACGTAAGCAAATTTTTCGCCACATGCCATTAGAGCTTGAGACGCTTGAGAAGAGAAACCACAGCTAGGTAGCTTAGGAGAACCTTTCATGTACAGTAGAATAGTGTTTTCTTCAATTTGCTGTTTGATTTTATCGATAGTTTCCATTGCTTCCTCGTTAATGGATTACGGCTTTTATTGCCTTTATTCTACCCCAAACTAAAAGAATAAAAACCATATAAAAAAAGCGGGTAACAAGCTAAGCTAACAATTCACACAAAAGTGATGAAATAAGCTTTTAATAAAGTAAAAACTTGCTAAACTATATCGCAAGTCAGCAAATTGACCATGGTTGGCAGTATAGCGAGCCATGAATAATAATATCACTGGAAGCAATCGAAAGAGTTAACTCTTTCATATCAATGGAGAATTGAGCAATGGCATTTGAACTACCGGCTCTTCCTTACGCGAAAGACGCGCTAGAACCACACATCTCAGCAGAAACGCTAGATTTCCACCACGGTAAGCACCACAACACTTACGTTGTTAAGCTAAACGGTCTTATCCCAGGTACTGAGTTTGAAGGCAAAACACTAGAAGAGATCGTTAAGACTTCTACTGGTGGTGTTTTCAATAACGCTGCTCAAATCTGGAACCACACGTTCTACTGGCACTGTCTTGCTCCTAAAGCAGGCGGCGAACCAACTGGCGCTGTTGCAGAAGCTATCAACGCTGCATTCGGTTCTTTCGAAGAATTCAAAGCGAAATTCACTGATTCAGCAATCAACAACTTCGGTTCTTCTTGGACTTGGTTAGTTAAGAAAGCTGACGGTTCTCTAGACATCGTTAACACTTCTAACGCTGCTACTCCTCTAACAGAAGAAGGTGTTACTCCACTTCTAACTGTTGACCTATGGGAACACGCTTACTACATCGATTTCCGCAATGTTCGCCCTGACTACATGGCTGCATTCTGGAACCTAGTAAACTGGTCTTTCGTAGAAGAGAACCTAGCTAAGTAATTATTGCTTACGCTGCGCTATTTATAGCGAGTTATCTATTGAAAGCTCATGCCTCGGCGTGAGCTTTTTTGTATCTGTCGTGTTCCACAAAATCTAAACATTTCGTAATAAACCCGCCAATAGCGCTTACTTCTCGAACTATTGATAGCCTTCTTCCCAACCCTACATAAATTCTCTATTTGCCTGTAATTAAACACTAAAGTTTGCCGACTCCATGCCGTTAAAGGTGTATCCAATGAGAGGCGACATGCAAATACATACTTTAGACAAAGCAGGAATCATCAACGAACTGAAGTTCGGCATCGGGATCAGCCAAGCGGTTGAGCAAGGTCGCCGTGCAGATTTCGCGTTGCTGTTATCTATGTTTTCTAATGATGTCCGTGATTGCACGCCAATTGACACCATTGAAATCACAGAGACAAATGAAGATCGCCTGCGCAAACAATTTGGCGTAGCAGAACCTCAACAACTGCGTTCAAACCAGTCTTCATATGAGATTTCAGCTCAGCAATCTAATCATTTTCATCAAGCTAGCCTTGCCAGCGCCAAACTCAGCCATTACTTGAAACCTGAAGCGCTTGCCTTCATGCCTGAAGATACAGCCGACTTACCCGAAGAGGTTTACCAAAACCTTTCTGGTCATGACCGACGCAAACTCGCAAACAAGCATTTACCTGATTTGCCACATGCCACGCTCTACAATGAGCTAACCACCGCGCAACGTCAGTATCAAATTCAAGCTCAAGTATAGCGGTCGCCTACCTTTCCCTTTTTCGCTGTCTATCCATAGCTCTTCTTCGACTAACTCGCACACTTCAAAGTATTCACACGAATGATATGAACCACTAGCCTTAGGCAACCTAAAAACACCTGATGTCGTTTACCGCTTGAAGTTACTACAAAATGTGACGTGCCACTAAGTTCATAAAAACTTATTAATTGGCACACCTTAGTTTGAACCAATTCACACCCGTTGTATAAATTTTAACCCATCCTTATCCGACATGGACGATTTGTTTAGGTACTGGGATGGAAATAAAAAGCTCAATCATATTGGTGACATCTGCCGGCTCGCGACTGGGGGGGGCGATTGCGAACCACTTTGTTAACCTTGGAGCCACCGTCATCCTTTGTGATAAAGACACGGAAGCACTTAAAGCGACGTATCTACAGTGTGCCCGGTTTTCTGACTCTGTTTACCACTACACGCTCAAAGGCAATGACAGCCAAGCGATTCTCAGCGTATATGATTTTATTCAAACCACCTTCAACACGACACCCGATGTGCTGGTCAATAACTGGATAAGCTCCCCAATGCCTAGCCTAATTGGCGATCAGCCTGTGAGCAGCTTTATTAATGATCTCTCATCGATGGCATCGACCCTGTTCGCATTTGGGCAAATCAGTGCTGAGAGATTGCGAGAGGAAGATAAGGAAGGCGTGATTGTGAATGTGATATCTCATGATGACTTTCACGATGTGTCTGGCTTAGAGAGCGCAAACTCAATGATCACTGGCTTTACCCATAGTTGGGCGAAAGAGCTGACTCCCTTTGGCATTCGAGTCGGTGGCGTTGCTCCCGCCGTTCATAACTCCGATGGCAAGCTCAACCGATGTCACTGGGCGCAGCTGCAAGACGAGCTGACCAGAACAACCGAATACATTGTCTCGAATGACTACTTCAGTGGGCGAGTTGTCGCGGCAGAGGTTTAACTCCCTATTCCAATTGAACATGACTGGCTCAGCTCATATTAAGTAGCAGAGCTATTGCCTCTCAATCCGTTTTACAAACGAACCAAACATAAAAAAAGCCCCAGTCTCTCGACTGGGGCTTTCATCTTTTCCCGATAGATAAGTATCGTGCTAGCGAAAACTTATCTCAAAACTAATGCTTACTTATTATGCGTTAGCTTTTTCTTTTTTAGCTTTTGGCGCTTTCGCTTCAGCTGGCTTTTGGTCTGCTTTCTTAAGGATAACTGTAGTACCTTCGAAAGTTTCGCCTTCAACGTATGGTTGGCCGAAGTAAGAAGTTGTTAGAACTTCTTTTAGCTCAGTGATTAGAGGGTAACGTGGGTTAGCACCTGTACACTGGTCATCGAACGCTTCAACAGCTAGCTCGTCTAGTTTAGCGATGAAGTCAGACTCGTTAACACCCGCAGCTTGGATAGATAGTGGGATGTCTAGGTCAACTTTAAGCTCTTCTAACCAAGTCAGTAGACGTTCAATCTTCTGAGCTGTACGGTCACCAGCTTGGCTTAGGCCTAGGTGGTCAGCAACTTCAGCGTAACGACGACGTGCTTGTGGACGGTCGTACTGAGAGAATGCAGTCTGCTTAGTTGGGTTATCGTTCGCGTTGTAACGTACAACGTTTGAGATAAGTAGTGCGTTAGCAAGACCGTGTGGTAGGTGGAACTCAGCACCAATTTTGTGAGCCATTGAGTGACACACACCTAGGAATGCGTTCGCAAATGCTACACCAGCGATAGTTGCTGCGTTGTGTACTTTCTCACGAGCTATTGGGTCAGCCGCACCATTTTTGTAGCTTGATGGTAGGTATTCTTTAAGCATCTTAAGAGCTTGAAGAGCTTGACCGTCTGAGTACTCGTTCGCTAGAACAGATACGTAAGCTTCAAGAGCGTGAGTTACTGCATCGTAACCACCGAACGCTGTTAGAGACTTAGGCATGTTCATTACTAGGTTCGCATCAACGATAGCCATGTTTGGCGTGATTTCGTAATCAGCTAGTGGGTATTTAGCACCAGTCTTGTCGTCAGTAACAACAGCGAATGGAGTAACCTCTGAACCTGTACCTGAAGTTGTAGTGATACATACAAGCTCAGCTTTTTGACCCATTTTAGGGAACTTGTAGATACGTTTACGGATGTCCATAAAGCGCATTGCTAGTTCTTCGAAGTGAGTTTCTGGGTGCTCGTACATAACCCACATGATCTTAGCAGCATCCATTGGAGAACCGCCACCTAGAGCAAGGATTACGTCAGGTTGGAAGCTCTTCATTGCTTCAGCGCCTTTCTCAACAACAGATAGCGTTGGATCCGCTTCTACGTCGAAGAAAGTTTGAACTTCGATGCCTTGTGCTTTAAGCAAGCTAACTACGTCATCTGCGTAACCGTTGTTGAATAGGAAACGGTCAGTTACTAGGAATGCGCGTTTCTTACCTTCTAGGTCGCTCATTGCGATTGGAAGGCTACCACGACGGAAGTAGATAGACTTAGGTAGTTTGTGCCACAACATGTTTTCAGCTCGCTTCGCTACAGTTTTCTTGTTGATAAGGTGCTTAGGACCTACGTTCTCAGAGATAGAGTTACCACCCCATGAACCACAACCTAGAGTTAGAGAAGGTGCAACGTTGAAGTTGTACAGGTCACCGATACCACCGTGAGTAGTCGGGATGTTGATTAGGATACGAGCAGTCTTCATCTTGTCACCGAAGTAACGGATGCGGTCTGCGTTAGTATCTTGGTTAGTGTAAAGACCAGATGTGTGACCGATACCACCGATTTCAACCATAGTTACCGCTTGAGCAACTGCGTCTTCGAAGTCATCTGCGCGGAATAGACCTAGAGTTGGAGATAGTTTCTCGTGAGCGAATTCGTCATCGTAAGAAACTTTACCAAGACCTTCACCTACAAGTACTTTTGTATCAGCAGGAACTTTAACACCAGCCATTTCAGCGATTGCTGGAGCAGGTTGACCTACGATTTTAGCGTTTAGGTTGCCGTCGATAAGCAGAACTTTACGTACTTTATCAGCGTCAGCTTTAGATAGAACGTGAGCTTTGTGAGAAGCGAAACGCTCTTTAACTTCGTCATATACTTCGCTAACTACGATTGCAGCTTGCTCAGAAGCACATACTACACCGTTATCGAAAGTCTTAGACATAAGGATAGATGCTACAGCACGTTTGATGTCAGCTGTTTCATCGATAACGACAGGAACGTTACCAGCACCAACACCGATAGCAGGCTTACCTGAAGAGTATGCTGCTTTAACCATGCCTGGACCACCAGTAGCAAGGATAAGTGCGATACCGTCGTGCTTCATAAGCGCGTTAGAAAGCTCTACAGATGGTTGGTCGATCCAACCGATGATGTCTCTTGGAGCACCAGCTGCAACAGCTGCGTCTAGAACTAGTTTCGCTGCGTCGTTAGTTGAGTTCTTTGCAC
Organism: Vibrio sp. 10N.222.52.C3; assembly: GCF_041474195.1. NCBI lineage: Bacteria > Pseudomonadati > Pseudomonadota > Gammaproteobacteria > Vibrionales > Vibrionaceae > Vibrio > Vibrio sp. 10N.222.52.C3. The sequence continues at coordinate 47,905 of NZ_JBFRTQ010000034.1, forward strand.
GTGGGTGTGGCGAGAAGATGATGCCGTTACGTGTCTTAAGAGAAATTAGAGATTTGAAGATTGCTGTAGAAGTTGGGTTCGTTGTTGGAACGATACCACAGATGATACCTACAGGCTCAGCGATAGTCATTGTGCCTAGGTTGTCATCTTCTTCTAAGATGCCACATGTTTTTTCGTCTTTGTATTTGTTGTAGATAAATTCAGATGCAAAGTGGTTTTTGATAACCTTATCTTCAACAATACCCATTCCAGATTCAGCAACTGCTTGTTGAGCAAGTGGAATACGAGCGTGGTTAGCAGCAAGAGAAGCTGCGCGGAAGATTGCGTCTACTTTCTCTTGAGAGAATGTTGCAAACTCTTCTTGTGCTGCTTTAACGCGAGCTACTAGAGCATCAAGTTCCGCTAAGTTAGTTACAGGCATGGTGGATCTCCTAAAATAATAAATATTAAAAACTTTTTATTAAATTCGCTGCTTGCCGTTAACCTTAAACACCAGCGTTCTTAGTAAATTGCTTTCAGGGCTGAGTATATTATTTCACTGTGTGAAAAAAATTGACCCAGATCAGTTACCCAAAAAGAATTAACCAGAAAGTAGTAAGGCAATCGCAAAAATGAACTTAAGAGCATGATTTATATAGATTAAACTCACACTTTTCGTTCGCGCAAAAAACAAGCAAACAGACAACTTTTTTCTACATAGCGTAATAAACTGTAAAAAAGTTTCATTTTTAGTCCGTTAAATTACATGTATACAGCTATATTCGTGCTACTGAGAGTATATCCATAGCGTTGTACGGGCTAGATTCTGACATAATTTTTATTAATTTCGTGCGTCGGTTAACAGTTATTCAATAATAAATTACAAAATGAAACACTACCAACTAGCTTGCAACAGGCTTAAAACAAAAGTGAGATTCAATTAGTTTTTCTAAAAAGAATCACCCATTTCAAGTTAGTTTTTTTCATTCGCGTAAATTGAGTTTGTCCCTTACATTACGCGCCTAAACTATTCACAGATCAACCCTTCAACCTTAAGTACGCTAACTGGAGATCGCTCTCATGCAAGGCTTAGAACTCGCAATTTTTATGCAATTCTTCCTTGGGCTTGTTGCTGCCGTAAACCCAATCGGCATCATGCCTGTTTTTGTTTCTCTTACTGCTCATATGCCGCCAGAAGAGAGGAACAGGACAGCCTTACAAGCAAATATTGCTGTTGCCGTGATCTTGATTATGTCACTTGTTGCAGGGCAAATGCTTCTTGATATGTTTAGCATCTCGTTGGATTCATTCCGCGTTGCTGGTGGCTTACTGTTATTGAGCATCGCATTTTCGATGATGAGCGGTAAGCTCGGTGAAGATAAGCAGAACAAACAAGAGAAGTCTGAATACATCAGCAAAGAGCAGATCGGCGTTGTTCCACTTGCTATGCCGCTAATGGCAGGCCCAGGTGCAATCAGCTCGACCATTGTTTATGGTTCTCGCTACCCTGCTGCTATTGATACGGTCGGCATCGGCATTAGCATCATCGCATTCGCAACGTGCTCTTGGCTTTTGTTCCGTTCAGCGCCGGTTATCGTTCGCTTTTTAGGTCAAACGGGTATCAACGTGATCACTCGTATCATGGGTCTGATTCTTGGCGCATTGGGCATCGAGTTCATCGCCAATGGCCTACGTAATCTGTTCCCAGGCTTGGCATAACGTTTAACAACATTTCGGTTGCTCTATAAAGGGCAACAATATTGAAATATAGATGAGGCGAGTAAAGCAATTGGGCTTTCACTCGCCTCGTTATTATGAAGCTTGTATAATGACTGTTAATGCATTTAACAGAAGACGAACCTCTCCTTATGTCACGCAAGCCACTCAAGCATCATTTGTACGTCATTATCTTTGGTACTCACACGCCAGCCGGACGTGCATTTGATATAACTCTGATCGTTGCAATCTTGGCTTCGCTGTTGGTTCTGATCTTAGAATCCATCCCTAATGTGATGACCGAATGGTCACAACAGCTGCGTTATATCGAATACACCTTCACTGCACTCTTCACTCTTGAGTATTTGTTAAGGCTCTATTGCTCCCCAAAGCCAAAATCTTACGCCACCAGTTTTTATGGTGTCGTTGACCTATTGGCGATTCTTCCGACCTACCTAGCAATCATCTTCCCAGGCGCTTCATTTATGGGTGTGGTGAGACTGCTGCGTGTGATGCGTATCTTCCGAATTCTAAAGCTGGTTCGCTACCTGCAAGATTCCAATATTCTGTTGCGCTCACTATTAATGGCACGACGAAAGATACTGATCTTCTTTAGCACCGTCGGCATCTTGGTGGTTATCTTTGGCGCCTTGATCTTTGTTATTGAAGGTCCTGACAATGGCTTCACCAGTATTCCTCACAGTATCTATTGGGCCATCGTGACTATCACTACGGTAGGTTATGGTGACATGGTGCCGCAGACCGCGCTTGGTAAAGCCATAGCATCACTGACCATGCTATTGGGTTACTCTATCTTAGCAGTGCCAACCGGGATCATTACTGCAGAACTCAGTAATGAGATGAACTCGCACAAAGAGTTGGTTAAGTGCCCGAATTGTAACCGAGCGGGTCATGATTCAGACGCCATGTATTGCAAGCACTGTGCTAGCGAATTAGCGGATCCAGACAAGCGTGTCGTCACCGACGAGAAATAAAAGCAGACACGAGATTCGAGTAGCGAGATGCGAAGAGATTTAAGGGCAGTTTCGAGGGCCGAATAACGAGGTAGCAATAAACTAAAAAGGGTTGACGTTTGTCGTCAACCCTTTCGGTTTATCAGCTAATAGAATTTAAGCAATCTTGCCTATTACGATTTCTCAGCAAGGATTATGCGTAGAGTACGACGTAGTGGTTCTGCAGCACCCCAAAGTAGTTGGTCACCAACCGTGAAGGCGTTTAGGAAGTCGTTACCCATCGACATCTTACGCAGACGACCGACAGGTACAGACATTGTGCCTGTTACTTTCGCTGGTGTTAGCTCCTGTGCCGTGATGTCGCGGTCATTAGGAATCACTTTAACCCAATCATTGTGCGTTGCGATGATCTCTTCGATCTCGTCCATTGGCACGTCTTGCTTAAGCTTGATCGTTAGTGCTTGAGCGTGACAACGCATTGCACCGATTCGTACACAAGTACCATCAATTGGGATTGGCTGACCATCTAGACCAAGAATCTTGTTCGCTTCAACACCGGCTTTCCACTCTTCTTTACTCTGACCGTTTTCACGCTTCACATCGATCCAAGGAATCAGTGAGCCTGCAAGCGGAGCACCAAATTGGTCTGTTGGGAATGAAGATGAACGAATCGTATCAGCCACTTTCTTATCGATATCAAGAATTGAGCTTGAAGGGTTTGCTAACTCAGAACTTACGCTGTCGTTGATCACACCCATTTGTGAGATCAGCTCACGCATGTTCTTAGCACCCGCACCAGAAGCTGCTTGGTAAGTCATGGCACTCATCCACTCAACCATGCCTTTCTCGTACAGACCACCTAGAGCCATAAGCATTAAGCTCACAGTACAGTTACCGCCAACGAACGTGTTGGTGCCGCTGTGAATGCCTTGCTGGATTTGAGCCAAGTTAACAGGATCAAGAGTGATGATTGAATCAGCATCCATACGCAGAGTAGATGCTGCATCAATCCAGTAACCTTTCCAACCTGCTTGACGCAGTGCTGGGTATACTTTTGATGTGTAATCGCCGCCTTGACAGGTAATCACAGCATCAAGCTGTTTTAGGCTATCAATATCAAAAGCGTCTTGAAGTAGACCCGCATCTTTACCACCTAAAACAGGGGCAGGAATACCAATCTGAGATGTGCTGTAATAAACAGGCTCAATCAAGTCGAAGTCTTTCTCTTCAACCATACGTTGCATCAGTACAGAACCAACCATACCGCGCCAACCAACTAGACCTACTCTCATCGCTCACTCTCCATGTATAAATTAAAAATTGCTCTCCCCCATCTATAAGTTTTTCAGAAACAGAACTCAAGTGCTTTTTGTCAAAAAGTGTAACTTTTTCGTTTCTTTTAAGTGAACGTAATGAATCGTGCAGTTATCTCTGTATCGACATTCCATCTCCACCTCATTGATTAAGCGTCCATTATCGTCAAATTCAAACATTTACATCGCCAAAGTCGATTCAATCGACGCTCATCACAAACAGTAAATCCCTCTTTTAAACCAAGGTTAATCAGAGTTTTATTTTACAAAACGAAAACAACGTGCGACAGATTTCAACATGTAACAATCATGAATGTAACAAAAATTTAGATTATGAAACCACAATTGATTGAGTTAACAGTCAAATATTACAACTTGGGCGTATTTTTTCGATATAATAAACTAATTACTGTAGTGTCCGTTTTGCACCACACACTATAACGAAGCACTATAAATGCTCGAAATCACAAGAGGCTTTTATGAAGCAGAGTAAAACTCGCCTACCGAACCTATTGCAGGTATTCATCGCGTTAGGACTATTTCTATCCCTTGCTTTTTCCTTTACTGCAAAGCTTGACCTTCCAATTCAACTTGCCTTGTATATTGGCTGGTTCATTATCATGGTTCTTGGTATTCGTCTTGGACACCAATACAAAGACTTAGAAAAAGCAGCACTCAAAGGAATATCCAATGGCTTAGGCGCGGTTTTAATACTTTTAGCCGTTGGCGCTCTTGTTGGTACTTGGATCTCAGGCGGGATCGTACCTACTATCATTTACTATGGTCTGAAAGCTATCCACCCTTCTATCTTCCTTTTAGCGACCATGATCATCTGTTCTCTAACTGCATTGGCGACCGGTACTTCTTGGGGTGCTGCGGGTACAGCAGGTATCGCGATGATGGGTATCGGCCAAGGCCTAGGTGTTCCAGCACCGATTACTGCAGGTGCCGTGCTGTCAGGCTGTTACTTCGGTGACAAGATGTCTCCTCTTTCTGATTCAGTGATTCTGGCTTCTTCAATGTCTGGTGTTGAAGTGGTTGAACACATCAAGGGCATGCTTCCAGTTGCGTTAATCAGCTACGTGATTACAGGCATCATGTTTACTGCGTTTGGTTTCCACTACGCGGGCAACGTTGACATGAGCCAAGTAGACTCTGTAATCAAAGCAATGGAAGTTCAGTTCTACATCACGCCTTACTCATTCGTTCCGGTACTTATCGTGCTTGGTCTGTTGGCTTTCCGTATGCCTTCATTCCCGGTCATCAGTTTTGGTTCTCTGCTGGGTATTATCTGGGCAGTCATGATCCAAGATATCGACTTCCTAACGGCATTCAACACGGCTTGGGCACCGTTCTCAATCTCATCTGGCGTAGAGTTTATTGATTCGATTCTTAACCGTGGCGGCATGTCTTCAATGCTGGGTTCAGTTGCGGTTATCGTATTTGGTCTAGGTTTTGGTGGCTTACTGGATAAAGTGGGCGTACTAGAGACAATCGCTAAGGTGTTTGAGCGCCGCGTAAACAGCGCAGGTTCACTAGCGACTAGCACAATTGGTACGGCTTTCATGGGTAACGTATTCGGTTCTGCAATGTACGTATCGTTAATCCTTACACCAAAAATCTGTGCGAAAAACTACGACCGTTTAGGCTACAAACGTAAGAACCTATCGCGTAATGCTGAGTTTGGTGGCACGTTAACGTCGGGTATGGTTCCGTGGAGTGATAACGGTATCTACATGGCGAGTATTCTTGGTGTTGCGACGCTGTCTTACGCACCGTTCATGTGGTTAAGCTTCATCTGTATCATCGTGACTATCGTGACATCTTACATGGGTTGGTTCGTTGATAAGTGTGAACCAACAGCACCAGCGTTTGAAGCTGAAGAAGCAACAGAGTTAAGCAAGCAACAAGCTTAAGTTCAGGAGCTAACGCTTTCGAACATAACTCAAAACGTTAATGGTTAAATGCAAAAAGAGCGCCCTAGGGCGCTC
>NZ_JBFRTQ010000034.1:54432-60541 GCF_041474195.1 Vibrio sp. 10N.222.52.C3
GCCCTAGGGCGCTCTTTTTTGATCTGCTGATTTACTTATTTGTTGGCGGTTCGTTTACCCAACCAGTAACCGATACCTAACGGAGCAAAGAACACCACTAAGATAAACAGGATGAAGTAGATAATCACACCTTTGATTAACTCCATCAGTTTATCAATCGCAAGTACCACCACCTCTTGAGAGACGCGATCAAGGTCTTGTGTGAACAGTTCTCTTTCTGAAGTCACAATGCCGGCAATCTCGATGCGCTCTTTCGCAATCATCTCTACTAGAGCTTCTCTCTCACGTGTCACCATTTTTTCTAATGCCACACGTTCATCACTCAGCATCGCTAATTTTTGGTCGGTTTTATCACTGAGGTCGTTGAGCAATGGTTGCATTTCTGTCGACATAATAGAAGCCAGTGTTTGCATGTACTCCGGATTGTTCTCAATGAAGTCTTGCATGCTTGCTGATGTTTGACGAAGGCTTTCCAGCGTCATCGATAGGTCTTCACCCGTTAGCGAGCTATTCAATGCAACCAACTCAGCTTTCCACGTCATCAGTTTCGGTGTCTGGTCAGCCATTAAGCTTAAGCGGTCTGATGCATCGCTCATTGCTTCTGGCATGGTGCCTAAACTCTGGACGATTTGCGACTCGTCTTTACCAAGGTAACTTAGCCATTCACGGTAAGCAGGCGTGCTTCTGAATGTGAGATCTTTAAATGGGTGGCTAGCGGCAAACTGAGCAACGAACGCTTTGCTTTTTTTGAAATCACTGGAGTTCAATACACCCTTTGCCAATTTCTCTGCTTCTTGGTCAAGAAAACGAGCAGCCTCTACCGCATCATCCGTCGCGAATAGGTCCGCGCCATCGCCTTGGCTATAAAACTGATTCATTTGGGCAGTGAAAACCCACGAGTCAATTAACGCAGACATTGGGGAAGTTTGGTAAGCCGCTTGTTGTAAGCCCTGCTCTGCATGGATCTTCCAAAGCAACACATAAGATTGATGTAAGGTGTCATCAGCAAGGTAAGATTGCGCGATGAGGTCGGCCGAGTCTTCTACTCGTGTAAAAAACATCTTGGCGTATTCACGCGTCATGAGCCGAGCATTTAACTCTTGTTGAGTGAGAGGCGTCGTTTGACTATCTAACTTAACTTCTAAGAGAGAACAACCACTTAGCACAATGCTAAGCACCAACACCATCCAACTTCGACTCGAAACTCGTAACATATAAACCTCTGACAAAGACTAAGGGCGCTGATTGTATGAGCGCTTCGTCAGAGTATTGTCAAAAATCCTGTAAAAGTTAACGCTGACTGTCTAAATATTCATGAGCAGAATCCACAGAGGCTTTTATAGCCTGCTCTAGTTCAGCTAAATCATGTTCACTGATCGCTCTGGACTGCTTCATTGTCATTTCAATGGTTGCGGCAATGATGGCTAACCGAGACGCTTTAATACTGCCAGCCACGCCTTTTAAGCTATGTACAATGCGAGCCGCGGAGGTTTCATCTTTGGTCAACAAAGACTTAAACTTCTCGTAGTCACCTGCGTGGTCTTGTACAAACACACCAAGCAAGAGTTCGACAGACTCAGCATCACCATCGAGCGTTTCTAACATGTCTTCGATATCAATCGCAGGCTTTGAATCTGTGACACTGGCAACGTGTTTCTCTACTACTGGCGCCTGTTCAGGGACTTGCTGAATAGAGTATTGCGGTACAACGGGTTGGCTTGTAACGTTAACGCTCTGCGGAGGTTGAGAGTCGGAAGACTGGCGCGTTGGCCTGTTCTCGGATACATAAGCGTCACTATCTGCTTGTTTCACTGCTGAGGAAACAACATCGCTATAAGAAACGTCTTCCTTACTTGAATTAATTTCTAGTTCAGAGCTGAGTTCTTGGTCTGCTTCTTTCATCGTTTTTGTGGACCTAACGCCCCAAAACACTATCCCGCTCATCGCCACCAAGCTTAAGCCTAGCATCACCAACAATAGGTTGAATTGACGATCATGGAACTCAGCTTCGAGTTTTATGATCTGTTCATTTACTGAGTTTTTCTTAATCTTATCAACCAAATAGTTAAGCTGAGCGTAATCACTCAACAATGCTGACGCATCAGCCAGTAGTTGTTGGAGTGCATCTTGTTCTTCGTTTTCTAAGGAATAAGATTTTTCTAGAATGGAATCAAAGGCGCGATAAGTCGCTGACGAACTTTGATTTTCAGAATACATGGCTTCAAATACCACAACACCGAATTCGTTGAGGAGCGGTTTTAGCTGAGGGGAAAGCTCTTTATCAGCACGCAAGATCTTAATGTTATCAACGATGTCTTGAACTTGGCTTTCTATTGGAATGAACTCATCGAACTTTTCTAGGAACTGATCAGCTACGTACAACAGTTGGTTGACATCAGGACGAAACAAGGCGTGTTGGAAATCAGATTCAATCTGCAGTCGGATCGAATAAACCAACTGAGCATCGAGTGCGAGATCATTGATACGAGAGACTCGAAGCGGTTCTGAGAAATAAAGCGATTGCCTCAATTCGTTGACTCGAATACCGAGCTCTTCGATTTGAGCTAGAGAATTGGTGTAGGAACGGCTTAGATTAAGAAGAGCCAATGAAGGAAGTAACCACAGAGCCAAGAGCACAACCAAAAAGGTGGCTGGTTTTTTAAAGCGTTTGGGCTTTGCTACTGATTGTTCCATCTATATTCCTTGTGCGTGTTAACTTGAAGCCATGACCGTAGCTAAAAGATTAAGCACAAAATAAGCGACAACGTCCTGCTGCCGCTTTTATCCGTTAACTTCGGACTATGACTTATTGCGAGTCAGTTGGTCACGTAAGTTCGGTGGAGTGCCTTTAATCGTTAGCGTGTCTGTCTCCGGATCGTAAAAGATACGTTCGCCTAGAAGCAGACTATCAAAACTAACATTCAAACCGCCACCAGCACCAACAAATTTTGTTAGTTTACGCATAGTTGCGCGATCGGCTGGGAAGCTGTCTTCTAACTCGTAGCCTTGCTCACTAGTATAGTCAAAGAAGCTTGTGCCATCAGTGCTTGCTGGCAACTCACCAGAAAGTTCACGAACTTGTACTTCATCGCCCGCTTTAAGCTGCTCGTTACAGTAATCCGCAACCTGCTTTTTGTAGCTGATCGCTTCTTCTTTCTCTAATTTAGAGTCAGAAACGAAGTCTTCTACCGCTTGCATCAGTACTTGGTTCTGCTGTTTCGCATCCAAACCAACTTCAGCTTGTAAGAAATCTAAGAAGAAATCCGCGACTTTACGGCCAACACGTCCTTTAATGTAAGTTAAGTAACGGTTTGATTCTTTATCAGTCTCATAAGTTGAAAGGTCTAGACGAGCCGCGATATCCATTTTTGAGATATCAAGGTAGTCAGTCGCACTAATATCAAGCCCTTCAGTTACCTTTAGGCTTTGGTTTGAAGGCAATAAACCAATGAAAAGGTAATCTGTTGCAAGTGACTGATATTCAGCCATTACCAAGATACCTTCGTCAGCGAATGGGTACTTTGATAGTTCGTCTTTTAGACGTTGCGCACTCTTTTGAGAAAAATCGTAAAAGTTTGTCTCACCAGCACGAAGTTGATGCAACCACTGCTGGAATTCGCTGTCAGATTTGAAAGAACCAAACCCTTTGCCTGCTTTTGAATTAAAAACACGGTGAAGTTCAGCAACTAGGCTTTCAGATGAAGCATCGTTTTCTAGAGATTCAGCACGATAGTTAACAATCAGCTCATCCTGATCGTTCTTGCTCAGCTGGTGTAAAATTACGTTGGAAAGGTGAAGGCTCATAGTGAAAATATTACCGTTCAGGTTTCAGTTGTCGTGCATAGTAGGTTATCATAAGCCGCTTTTACTATCATTATTAGAGTCCTTATGCCGATTATATCTAAATACACAGATGATCAAGTTGAAAAAATCCTAGCTGAAGTAGGTGCTGTACTAACTAAGCACAAAGCTTCGCCAGAACTTTCACTGATGATCGCTGGAAATATCGCAACCAATGTCTTAAATCAGAATGTTGCTGCTTCACAACGCAAAGGAATTGCTGAAAAATTTGCCGAGGCTTTAATTTCTTCTCTTGAAGATAAAAAGTCTCACTAAATTTGATTGACGGATAAAAGAATTATAAATGGTAGACAGCGCAAACTCATATAGCGATCGTGTATCTCGACTGGTTGGTTGGGGTCACTGGTTTGCATTTTTCAACATCATTGCTGCGATGTTGATTGGTACTCGTTATATTACTCAATCTGCTTGGCCAGAAACCTTGCTAGGCCAATTCTATTTGGCTGCATCGTGGGTTGGTCATTTTGGCTTTTTAGTGTTCGCGCTCTATCTATTAGTGCTGTTCCCGCTCACTTTTATTCTTCCGTCGAGGAAGTTATTACGTTTGGTTGCCGTTATCTTCGCGACCATAGGTTTAACTGTCCTACTGATTGATACCCAAACGTATCAAAATATAAACCTCCACCTGACGCCTGTCGTGTGGGAGGTTTTATTCAGTGGAGAGGAATCTGCATTCACGTCTGATTTGCAGCACCTCTTCATTGTTATGCCGCTTATCTTCTTGCTGCAACTCGGTCTATCTGAGTGGGTTTGGCGTAAGCAGCGTAAACTGTCTCATAAACACATTGGCCGTCCGATTACTGCCGTCTTCTTCTTGTGTTTCATCAGCAGCCACTTGACCTACATATGGGCTGATGCGTACTTCTATAACCCAATTACTAGCCAGAAAGCGAACTTCCCACTGTCTTACCCTATGACAGCGAAAAGCTTTATGGAAAAACATGGCCTATTAGACCGTGAAGAGTACCTTGAGCGTTTAGAAGCGAACAAAGAGAATGTAAACCTAGTTAGCTACCCGCTAGAAAAAATTCAATACAACCGCCGCAGTGATGATCTTAATATCCTGATGGTGAGTGTGAACAACCTTCGCTCTGACGCTCTTAATGCGACAGCGATGCCAAACAGCTATGCCTACGCACAACAGTCGATCAACTTCACCAACCACTACAGTTCAAGTAACGATATGTTTGGTATTTTTGGCTTGTTCTACGGCCTACCGAGCAGCTACGCAAGCAGCATTGAAGCTCAGGGGTCAAGCGCAGTATTGCTCGATGTTTTAGAGAATCACGATTACAAGTTCGCTGCTTTCAGTGGCGACAACTTTAGTGATGCACTGTACTCGGATATCATCTTCCGAGGCCGTGATGTGATGCCAGAGCAAGCAACTTATGATGACCAGAGTGCCATAAAAGCTTGGTCTAACTGGATTCAATCACCGCAAGCTAAACGCCCTTGGTTTAACTTTATTGAATTAACCACACTGGATAACTTCGCCAGCTACGATTCAAGTTCAGAGTCGGACTCTACGCTAACGACAGCAGAGCGTTTTGCAGCAAACTATCAAAAGTCGGCGACAGCGGCCGATGCTCAGCTAGCAACTATCTACGCTGAACTGGAACGCTTAGAGCTTGCCGATAACACGGTGGTTATCATTACCTCTAACCACGGTACTGAGTTTAACGAAACCAAAACCAACAGCTGGGGTGCAAACTCCAACTACAGTCGTTATCAGTTACAAGTACCACTGTTTATCAGCTGGCCTGGCAAGTCTGCTTCTGAATACACCCACCGTTCTAGTCATCTAGACGTGTCAGTAACACTGATGCAAGAGCTATTGGGTGTATCTTCGAACCCAACAGATTTCAGTAGTGGTCGCAGCCTGTTTAATGAACGTAACAGAAAGTGGATTCTCGCGGGCGACTCTCGTGAACTTGCTCTTGTTACTGACCAGCAAACAACGGTGTTGGATAAATTTGGTAACTACAAATTGTACGACCAAAATTACAAGCGCCTGAAAAACGTAAGCCCTCGCTTACCTGTGTTGATGCAAGGCCTGACAGAGCTACAGCGTTTCTACACAAAAAATGACTAAATAATCAGCAAACAGCAAAGGGAAGCCAATGGCTTCCCTTTTTTATTGCCGTGAATGATTAGAAAACAAGCAACAAAACAAAATTATGAAAATTAAGGGTTTACAAGATCCTCCACCCCTTATATTATTCACGCCACTGGAGGGATGGCTGAGTGG
>NZ_JBFRTQ010000035.1:0-59928 GCF_041474195.1 Vibrio sp. 10N.222.52.C3
TTTTTACTTTAATTGGTATGACGTGCTCTTCCCTTTTTTGTATTTAAAACAATGACGACTAGTCCGCTAAATATTTCCCTTCTGCAACTTGCCAGAACGCTCGAATTAGAGGGTTATCTAGCTGTGCTCGCTTACAACATACGCCTAACTCAAATGGCTTGATAGGTTCTATCTTTAAGCGGCTAACTTTATCTCTTACTGGACTGTTGTTTATGACCACATCAGGTGCGATGCCAACTCCACATCCTAGTGCCACCATACTTACAATCGCCTCATGGCCAGAAACTTGCGCGTATATGTTGGGTTTTATCTTCATCTTTTTAAACCATGCATTGGCTCGTTCACGCGCTGTTCCTGCTTCTGGGATGATAAAGGGCACTTCATTCCAGTTTGGCTTATCGGATTGCAGTTGTTGGCTAAAGCTACTCACACCAGATGGAATGATGACTGACAGTGGAATATCGCTGATGGTTTCGAATTCTAACCTTGAAGGAAGGATGTCTGGCTTTGCTGAAATCGCGATATCCGCTTCATCGTTTAAGATCTTGTCGATGGATTGAGCTGGATCACCAGTAGAGAGCTTAAATTCAATATACGGATGAATAGCCCTAAATTCGGTTATGAGTTCAGGTAGGTGACTGTAGCTAGCCGTTACTGAACAAAATATACGGATCTCACCTTTAAGTTCTTGCTCTCCGCCCTTCAGGTGAAGGTTATATTGCTGCCACTCTCCAACAATGCTCAATGCAACAGGTAATAGGTGTTTGCCTGCTGGGGTGAGATCAACGCTGCGGTTGTCTCTGATAAGCAATTCTTGCCCCGTCTCCTCTTCTAGTTTTTGTACCTGACGACTCAGCGCTGAAGGACTGACGTGCATAGCAGCAGCGGTTTTGCTGAAACTCTTGCTATCACATAAATGTATAAATAATTGTAGAGATTTTATGTTCATGTTCTGCGATCGTTTCCATGTTGCATTTATTGCAATAACTAATTGTGAATATATCACTTTCAGCAACGGAGTGTCTGTTTTAGTATGAAGTCATTCGATAGAGAGATATCGACCTTACGGACTTATTTTTAAAGGAGTGCCCTAGAATGGCTAACTATTTCAATACATTAAACCTTCGTGAACAACTTGACCAATTGGGTCGTTGCCGCTTTATGGATCGTGAAGAATTCGCGACAGAAGCTGAATACCTTGAAGGTAAGAAAATCGTAATTGTTGGTTGTGGTGCTCAAGGCCTAAACCAAGGTCTAAATATGCGTGATTCTGGTCTAGACGTATCTTACGCTCTACGCCAAGCGGCAATTGATGAAAAGCGTCAATCATTCAAAAATGCTGATGAAAACGGCTTTGTTGTGGGTAGCTACGAAACGCTAATCCCTCAAGCAGACCTAGTAATCAACCTTACTCCTGATAAGCAACACACAAACGTTGTTGAAACAGTAATGCCTCTAATGAAGCAAGGCGCTGCTCTTGGTTACTCTCACGGCTTCAACGTTGTGGAAGAAGGCATGCAATTACGTGCTGACCTTACTGTAGTAATGGTTGCACCTAAGTGTCCAGGCTCTGAAGTTCGCGAAGAGTACAAACGTGGCTTCGGTGTACCAACACTTATCGCTGTTCACCCAGAAAACGACCCTAAAGGCGAAGGTTGGGATATCGCTAAAGCTTGGGCTGCAGGTACTGGTGGTCACCGTGCAGGTTGCCTAGAGTCTTCTTTCGTAGCAGAAGTTAAATCTGACCTGATGGGTGAGCAAACTATCCTTTGTGGCATGCTACAAGCGGGTTCTATCGTATCTTACGAGAAGATGATTGCTGATGGCATCGAACCTGGCTACGCAGGCAAGCTTCTACAATACGGTTGGGAAACGATTACTGAAGCACTTAAGTTTGGTGGCGTAACTCACATGATGGATCGCCTATCTAACCCGGCTAAAGTTAAAGCGTTTGAGCTTTCTGAAGAGCTTAAAGACCTAATGCGTCCGCTTTACAACAAGCACATGGATGACATCATCTCTGGTCACTTCTCTAGCACAATGATGGCTGACTGGGCGAACGATGACGTGAACCTACTAGGCTGGCGTGAAGAGACAGGCGAAACTGCATTCGAAAACTACCCAGCTTCTGACGTAGAAATCTCAGAGCAAGAGTACTTCGACAACGGTATCCTAATGGTTGCTATGGTTCGTGCCGGTGTTGAGCTAGCATTCGAAGCTATGACGGCATCAGGCATCATTGATGAGTCTGCTTACTACGAATCTCTACATGAGCTTCCACTAATCGCAAACACAGTTGCTCGTAAGCGCCTTTACGAAATGAACGTTGTAATCTCTGATACTGCTGAGTACGGTAACTACCTATTCGCTAACGTAGCAACACCGCTACTACGTGAGAAGTTCATGCCTTCAGTAGCAACGGACGTCATCGGCCGTGGTCTAGGTGAGACATCTAACCAAGTTGATAACGCTAAGCTAATTGAAGTAAACGAAGCTATCCGTAACCACCCTGTAGAATACATTGGTGAAGAGCTACGTAGCTACATGAGCGACATGAAGCGTATCGCTGTTGGCGGTTAATCTTCCAGTTCATCACTGAATAAAAATAGCCCTGAACATTTGTTCGGGGCTTTTTTATGCTTGCAACTATTTTACCGGTGAAGGCTTGATAGATTGAGGAAAAAATAAAGGCTTACCCGAAGGTAAGCCTTTATTCGAACTTGAACTGATTGAAAAAAATGACTATTTGTCTGAAAGCTTTGCTTCTAGTTCAGCCAGTTTTTGTTCCATTTCAGTGAGCTTCTGGCGAGTGCGAAGCAGTACTTGTGTTTGAACATCAAACTCTTCACGGCTCACAACGTCTAGCTTGTTGAGTTGGCCTTGGATAACTTGGCGAACTTTTTGGTCTACGTCTGAACCAAGCTCTTTTACTGGTTGAGGCATAGAATCGTGGATCTGCTTAGCAATTTGCTCTAGTTTTTTTGGATCAAACATATCAATTAAAACTCCTGAATATTTATCACTATTCTATTTAATCACATCAAAGATGTCGCCTATGGCGTACAAAAAAAGGCCACCGAAGTAGCCTTTTTATTGTTAATACGACAGGGAAATTACTTATTGTTAGCTAATTCTCTGTGCGCCGCTTTTGCTTCATCAACACGGGCCAGCTTCTCGAGATCTTTATCTTCGAGGAAAACTGGAATTGGTTTATGTTTTTCGGCTAAGTAGCTATAAATAACCGGCAGAACAAACAGCGTAAACAGCGTACCAATCGCCAGACCAGCAACGATAACAATACCGATACTAAAGCGCTGAGCTGCACCTGCACCCGTGGCGTACATCAATGGGATCAGGCCTGCAATCATCGCCGCTGTTGTCATTAGGATTGGACGTAGACGTACCCTTGCCGCCTCCATAACCGCCTCTTTGCGTGATAATTTATTATGCAGCTGCTCTTCTTTTGCTACCTCACAGATCAAGATACCGTGCTTGGTAATCAGACCAACCAAGGTAATCAGCCCCACTTGCGAGTAGATGTTCATCGTCGCTGCGCCCCAAGCGAGCGCAATCAATGCACCACATATTGCGAGTGGCACCGACACCATGATAACCAATGGATCTTTTAACGACTCAAATTGAATCGCCAGAACCAAGAAGATGATCGCCAGTGCTAAACCGAACGTCACATACAGTGCGCTGCCTTCTGTTACAAACTGACGCGACTCACCCATGTAGTCATGGTTATAGCCTGCAGGTAATTTGGTTTGGGCAATGTTTTCAAACCAGTTTACCGCATCACCCATCGCCGCGCCCGGCATAGGAACCGCACCGACCGTCGCTGAGTTCAACTGGTTGAAGTGAGGAAGAGAGCGAGGCTCTGCCACCACATCAATTGTTACCAAGCTACCGAGAGGAACAGCATCACCATTGCTGGCTCGAACGTAGTAATGATTCATTGACTCTGGGTTTAAGCGGAACTTACGCTCAACCTGAGGGATCACTTCATAAGAACGACCGTTGAGGTCAATACGGTTAACGTAACCATCCGACATCATGGTGCTTAGGGTGACACCGATATCTTGCATCGTTACCCCATAAGCGCCCGCCATATCTTTATCAATTTGAATCTTCATCGTTGCTGAATCGTAGTTCAAATCAAGGTCAGAGTAGACAAAGAGAGGGCTATCTTTCACATCCGTTAAAATATCGGTTGCGATAGCGAATAAGCTCTCAAAGCTGCTTGGTGTGGTAATCACAAACTGGAGTGGTAGACCAGAACCGGCACCCGGCAACTCTGGCATTTGGAACGCGGTTACTGCCATGCCTGGGATATCTTGTAGCAATCCACTGATACGGTTCGTTACCTCAGATTGGCTAGCCGTGCGCTCACTCCATGGCACCATTGAGGCAATACCAAATGCTTGGTTTGAGTTTGGTACACCAGTGAAGGATTGAGCGTATTGGATTTCAGGCTGGGTCACCAAGATACCGCTCACGTCATCCATCGTGTTACTTAGGTAGTCTAGGTTAGCCGTTGATTGACCAGTACCAATCATCATCACCACCCCTTTATCTTCTGCAGGGGCAAGTTCACTTGGGATGAATTTAAACAGCATCGGCAAGCTTAAAAATACAATGACCGCAAAGCCAATGATAACCGGACGATGATCCATGATCGCATGCAGCATCTTAGAGTAACGGCCTGTCATACGATCAAGTACGCTGTGTACCTTCAGTTCAAACTTACTCGGCTGTGCATTTTCTTTTAGCAGCTTTGAACACATCATTGGAGACAGTGTTAAAGCGATGATTCCAGAAACAAATACCGCGCCAGCGAGGGTTAATGCGAACTCTTTAAACAGCGAGCCTGTGATACCACCCATCATTGCGATAGGGGCATAAACCGCGCCCAATGTCAGTGTCATTGCAATAACCGGTACTGCAATTTCACGGGTACCAATGATGGCAGCCCTGAAAGGAGATTCCCCCAATTTGACGTGTCGATCGACGTTTTCCAGTACTACGATTGCATCATCAACCACTAGACCGATTGCTAATACCATCGCCAGTAGCGTCATTAAGTTCCATGAGAAACCCATGACTTGCATCACCATCGCAACACCAACCAGCGATAAAGGGATGGTTACGATAGGAATGATAACCGCACGCAATGAGCCTAAGAATAGCGTGATAACCACTAATACAATCAGCGCGGCTTCAACAATCGTGTGTATAACCTCTTGAATGGATTCATTAATCGCAATGGTTGAGTCATACATGATATTCATGCTGATATTGCTTGGTAGGTTTCGCTCCAACTCAGGATACAGCTGCATAACATCAGCAGCAATGTTGATCGGGTTAGCACTTGGCGCTGCATTGATGGCGGTTACAACCGTTTGTTTGCCATTAGCACTTGCGCGAACCACATCGTGGCTTTTTTCTAGTGAAACCTTAGCAATATCACCTAAGCGAACAATAGAACCGCCATTTTGACTGGTTTTGACCACCAACCTTTCTAATTCATCGGTATTGGTTACTTGGGTATTGGCACTGCCGTTGTACAGCATAAACTCACCAATTGCTTGGCCAGTTGCTGATTGGTAGTTGTTTGCATTAAGCACCGTCATCACGTCAGTGGCTGTCAGGTTTAATGCTGCCATTTTGGAAGGATCAAGCCATACACGTAATGCGTATTTGATCCCGCCGTACAAGTCGACCTTTGATACGCCATTAACGGTAAACAGTTGTGGGTTAACCACTCGCTCAAGGTAGTCGGTAATTTGGCTTGCAGAGAGTTCATCACTCGTAAAACCAATGTAGAGTACCGCCGTTGTTGAACCGGTAGACATAGTTACGGTTGGATCTTCGGCTTCTTTAGGAAGCTGAGAACGTACCGAGTTAGTCTTGGCCAGTATGTCAGACAGCGCGGCATTCGGGTCGGTATTGAGCTTCATATTGACCGTAATAGTCGAGCTACCGAGTACGGACTGCGACGTCATATAATCAATATTATCGGCTTGAGCGATCGCTTGTTCTAATGGCTGAGTTATAAAGCCTTGGATCAGATCGGCACTGGCACCGTAATAGCTCGTCGTGACCGTCACGATCGTATTTGTCATGTCTGGGTATTCACGAACCTGCATTTTGAAGATTGCTTGGAAGCCAAGCAATGCGATCAAAAAGCTGATTGAAATAGCCAGAACTGGACGTTTAATAAAAACATCAGTAAAGCGCATGATTCCTCCAATTACAGCATTGGTGTTTCAGCTGGCGGCGTCGTTGCATCACTTTCTACAACTCGAACTTTAGCATTGTTACTTAAACGAACTTGACCCGTTGTCACGACAACATCGCCAGGCTCTACGCCTTCCAGTATGTGAGCAATACTTTCTGTACGTTCACCTACTTTCACCACTTGTTGTTTCACACGCTGCACACCATCTTCTTCACGTAAAATATAAACATTGTCACCGTAAAGTGTGAAAGTGATGGCCGTCTGAGGCAGTGTCACTTGGTTTGCTAGTTTAGGTAGAATGATGTTAGCGCGCGCAAACATACCGCTACGTAACTTACCATCGTTGTTTGGGATATCGGCTTGTACTTGGATAAGACCACTTTGGATGCTAACCGCAGGCTCAATGGCACTAATAGAACCTTTAAACGGTTTTTCTGGGTATGCATCAACGAAGATGTCGATCGCCTGACCAACCTCAATACGAGAGATGTCATTTTGAGAAATAGTGAAGCGTAGGCGCATAACACTGGTGTCTTCTAGGCGAACGATGTCAGTGCCAGATTGTAGGTATTGGCCTAGATACACATTACGAATACCGACAGTGCCGTCAAACGGAGCGCGGATCTCGCGACGGGCAATCGATGCTTTAAGGCTTTCAATATCAGCCGCTAACGATAAGAAATTAGCTTCTGCTTCATCGAAGGCTTCCTTAGAGATAGAGCCTTTCTTGAATAGCCCTTGGTAGCGCTTGTATTTAGCTTCAGCAGCCGGTAAGCGTGCCTCAGAGCTTTTTAGATTGGCTTTCTCTACATCAGAATCAAGGCGGATCAGTTGTTGGTCATTTTTAACCTCAGTACCTGATTCGAAAGAAATTTGATCGATAACACCGCTGGTTTCGTTCGCTAGTGTCACACCTTGGTTAGGTTCGATGAAGCCGATAGCTTCAATCACTGGAACCCAGTCGATCGGCTGAACTTCAGTTACCGTTACTGGAAACTCTGGTTCAGGGCGGTTGGCCATATACTCAGCAATTTTTTGTTGTTTGAACATGTTAAACCCAATAACGCTGCCGAAAAGTAGTACAGCGATGAGTAACATGAAGAAAGTCCACTTTTTCATTATGGTCAAAACTCCGATCTAGTGTTTAATTATTGCGTCCCAACTGGCTTCGATTGCAGATTCTAGTTCTGCCTCATCAAGTTGGTAAAATCCTAAAGAATGCTTGCGTGCTAGAGAAACACTAGCCGCCAAGCTCAATCCACCTAATACTTCATTGTTAAGTGGTTTAAACAATCCTTGTTCTTTCCCCTCATTAAATAGCAGCTCAACTTGGGCAAACATTTTACGTTCTAGTTCCCTGAAGTTTAGGCTATTTGTGATGGGTAGAGAGTCATACTGAACCCGATTTTTTATTGCGGCTAAATTCGTTCCTGCTAAGTTCCATATGTTCAACCACATAGTACGGTAGCGTTGTTTAATTGGATCCGAATCATTAACCCCTTGTTGAACAGCATCAGCTACTCTTTGAGTCACGAGCATTCGAACATCTTCTATCAAATGCTCTTTATCATCGAAGTAGCGATAGATAGTGCCTGCAGCCACTCCCGCTTCTTTGGCTAATTTTTGCATTGAAAGGCCTTGGAAACCGACCTCTGCAATTAGCTTTTCAGCTGCAGAAAGTATTTGCTGGCGTTTATCCCGAGGTGCATGAGTTGTCATATTTCAACCACCAATGAATGAACGTTCATTCATTATAGCCTAATAACCACACACATGTGCAACAAAGTTTTACATAATCAGCGTAAAAATCTTGTATAAGAGAACGTAGCATTCGTGTTGTTGCAGCATTATTATAGGCGCGCAATTGAATTCGCCCCTCTAGACCAAACTGAGAATCAAATGAAACTGAACCCAAGACAAGATGAAGCCGTGAAATATGTTTCGGGCCCCTGCTTAGTATTAGCGGGCGCTGGATCCGGTAAAACACGTGTTATCACCAATAAAATTGCTTATCTGGTTCAGGAATGTGGCTATAAGGCGCGTAATATTGCGGCGGTGACCTTTACTAATAAAGCGGCACGCGAGATGAAAGAGCGTGTTGGGCAAACTCTAGGTAAGGGCGAATCGAAAGGGCTGATTGTTTCGACTTTTCATACCATGGGCTTAACCATCATTCGCCGTGAATACAAAGCGCTGGGTTTGAAAGCGGGTTTCTCTCTGTTTGATGACCAAGACCAGTTAGCTTTGTTAAAAGAGTTAACAGAGAGACAGATCGATGGTGATAAGGATTTGCTACGCGCTTTAATGAGCACCATTTCGAATTGGAAAAATGACATGCTGACGCCAGATCAGGCGAAAGCACGTGCTCAAGGCGAACAAGAGCAGTTGTTTGCATTCTGTTTTGAGATGTACCAGAAACAGATGAAGGCATACAACGCACTCGATTTTGATGATCTGATCGCGATGCCTGTATTACTACTGAAAACCAATCAAGAGGTGCGTGAGCGCTGGCAGTCGCGTATCCGCTATTTACTGGTCGATGAATACCAAGATACCAACACCAGCCAATATGAGTTGGTTCGTTTACTGGTGGGAGAGCGTGGTCGCTTGACAGTAGTAGGTGACGATGACCAATCTATCTATTCATGGCGTGGTGCAAAACCGCAAAACTTGGTGTTGCTGGGTGAGGACTATCCGAATCTTCGTTTGATCAAACTCGAGCAAAACTATCGTTCAACCAGTCGAATCTTACGTGCGGCGAACATCTTGATCGCCAACAACCCACACGTTTATGAAAAGTCACTGTTCTCAGAGATCCCAGACGGTGAAAAGCTCAAGGTACTGAATGCTAAGAATGAAGAGCATGAAGCAGAGCGTATTACCGGCGAGATCATCGCCCACAAGTTTTTGAACCGTACTGAGTACAAAGATTACGCGGTGCTTTACCGTGGTAACCACCAATCGCGCTTAATTGAAAAAGCGCTGATGCAGAACCGCGTGCCTTACAAGATCTCTGGCGGTACCTCTTTCTTCGCGAGAGCCGAGATTAAAGACATCATGGCTTACCTGCGTGTGTTGGTGAACCCTGATGATGACAACGCCTTCCTACGTATTGTAAACACACCGCGCCGAGAGATTGGTCCGGTGACGCTTGAGAAGTTAGGCAGCTACGCCAATATGCGTGGCAAGAGCTTGTTTGAAGCCAGCTTTGAGATGGGCTTAGAGCAGACACTGACGGGGCGTGGTTTAGAAAATTTGCGCCGCTTCGGTGACTGGATTGTTCGTATCTCAGACAATGCCGAGCGTGGTAATACGGTTGAAGCCGTTCGTTCTTTGGTTCGTGACATCAACTACGAAGATTGGTTGTACGAAACCTCAGCGAGCCCGAAAGCCGCTGAAATGCGAATGAAGAACGTCTCTGATCTGTATAGCTGGATTGTGGCCGATCTTGAGGGTGACAACTACGATAAAGAAGAGAAAACCCTGCGCGAGGTGGTTCAACGTTTAACGCTGCGCGATATGATGGAGCGTGGTGAGGATGATGACGATGCAGATCAAGTCCAATTAATGACATTGCATGCATCGAAAGGTCTAGAGTTCCCATATGTATTCCTGATGGGTGCAGAAGAGGGCATCTTGCCGCACCAAACCAGTGTCGATGAAGGCAACGTAGAAGAAGAACGTCGTCTTATGTATGTGGGGATTACTCGAGCGCAGAAAGAGCTGACTTTTACTAAGTGTCGTGAACGTCGTCAATATGGTGAATTAATAAAGCCAACACAAAGCCGCTTCCTCGATGAGCTGCCGCACGATGATGTGGAGTGGGAAAGCGTTAAGAAGCCTCAATCCGCTGAAGAAAGAATGGAAAAAGGGCAGGCGCACATTGCGAATATTCGAGCGATGTTCAACAAGAAGTAATGCCCTACTTTAATCGCACTATATAGAAGCCAATAAAAAAGGTGACCATGAGGTCACCTTTTCTGAATCTGGCATTTTTAATTACAGACCGGCAATCATGTGCTCGATAGCATCTTTGATTTCGTCGTCTGAACAATCCATACATGAACCTTTCGCTGGCATCGCATTGAAGCCGTTGATTGCGTGGTCAGCTAGAATGTCGCGACCTTGAGCAATGCGAGGACCCCAGTCACCAGCATCACCTGTTTTAGGTGCGCCACTTACGCCAGATGCGTGACAAGCGATACAAAAGGTACCGTAAACTGCTGCGCCATCACGAGGGCCTGTTGGTTCTGCGGCTACTGGTTCGCTGCCGACTAGGTAAACTTGACCAACTGGTTTGATGCGTTCAGCAATTGCATCTTGCTCTGCTTCGCTAAGGCCTGAAGCCATTGCGCCAGTTGAAAAGGTTAAAACTGCGATGACAACGCTTAAAATTCGACGAGACATATCCATTAAACTCACTTTACATTCCCAAGGTAAGTACGTGCTTACCAATTTATAGTGTTGGAGGGTGTTTTGGCTTCACCAGCAAAGAGCAACTGTTAAACCAATGTAAATAATGGGTGATTATATCCCGATAAGTTGTTGCAATAAACAACAACTTATAAGCTGTGGCGGGTTGTAGTACTCAAATAAGGGGTTTATCACATATTAACTGTCGAAAAAGAGACCAAACAGAAAAAAAAGTTAAAAAAGTACTAGACGGCATTGGGTGATATACGTATTATTCCACTCCGCCGACAGGGCATGCGCCTGTAGCTCAGCTGGATAGAGCGTTGGCCTCCGGAGCCAAAGGCCGAAGGTTCGAATCCTTTCAGGCGCGCCATCCGGTCTCTTACTTCGGTAAGTGAGAAATTGGCAAAAAAGAAATAATGGTGGCTATAGCTCAGTTGGTAGAGCCCTGGATTGTGATTCCGGTGGTCGCGAGTTCGAATCTCGTTAGCCACCCCATTCTTTCTTTACAAAATATCGGTAGCTTCGGCTTCCAGTGTTGATTCATTATTCCCAAGAGTCGATACAAAATTAGTCGGTGAATAGCGCAGCTTGGTAGCGCATCTGGTTTGGGACCAGAGGGTCGGGGGTTCGAATCCCTCTTCACCGACCACTATTTCAATAATCGCTTGTTAAGCGGTTATATAAAAAATTAGTGGTGGCTATAGCTCAGTTGGTAGAGCCCTGGATTGTGATTCCGGTGGTCGCGAGTTCGAATCTCGTTAGCCACCCCATTAATTTTGGTAGCTTCTTTGAAGTTCCCAGTTTGAGAAATCAAACGAAACGTCTCGGTGAATAGCGCAGCTTGGTAGCGCATCTGGTTTGGGACCAGAGGGTCGGGGGTTCGAATCCCTCTTCACCGACCACCTTAAGAAGCCTCGTCAGAAATGACGGGGCTTTTTTACGTCTGAAACTTAGATAACTTGAACAGAGTGGGGTTCGCCTGATGTTCAAAGAATGTCTCTTCACTGATCACTTAAGAAGCCTCAACTAGCCGTCCGCGTCAGAAATGACGGGGCTTCTTACATCTATCTCCCCTTCTTATATAAGACAGATTCCTAACGATCTGCTTGATAATGGTGCTGCTACAGAGTTGCTTTCTTTATCAAATGTACAGTTCTATATCTAATTTTATATAAATGGAGTGCTCAATAATTCGACATATTAATGGGTTTGGTCTAAAGACTTTTATGAAAAGTGAAACCTGACCCTAAATTTGCTCACTAAGGCCTGAATTTGACAGCTTTGTACGCATTTGGTCGTTCAAAAACTCCTCTGATTTATTAGGCCTTTCGTTTGTCTGTTTTGTATTTACCAAAATAATACAGATGGTTAAATGTATGGCTAATTAACGTTTATCTGGTTGTTTTGTTTGTTCAAATTAACAAAATTAGCGTTTGTTTCTATAGTGTTAATTGTTTTTTGGAATAATTATTTGTTTTTAGTGACTGGTAGTGAGATCTGCTTTGAAGCACGGCTTTAACTCTACAAGTAAGTAGTGGTAAGGAGTTTGTGAGTATTTCTTGCCGATAATATAATGTTGATTTTTCTTACTATATGCTCTTTTGGTGAATAGTTATGTGGCACTTTTGCTTGCTAAGCGTTTAATGTCGACTTTTTATCCTATTTTTGTTGCTTTTCTGTGAATTATTTGCCAAATTGTCAACCGTATAAAATATCAGAACAATATTCTGGTAAGAATGGATTCAATTTTGCAGACAGGGCAGAAAGCTGCCAAAGCAGTAGAGGTCTGGTAATGTCACTTTTAGAAGTAAAAAATCTTCGTATCGAATACCCATCTCGTCATGGAGTTCACGCCGCAGTTAAATCACTTTCGTTCAACATTGAACGTGGTGAGATTGTTGGTGTTGTAGGCGAGTCTGGTGCAGGTAAATCAACAGTAGGTAATGCTGTGATCGATTTGCTGAGCCCTCCTGGCCGCATTGCTAGCGGCGAGGTATTTCTGGATGGCGAAAAAGTCTCTGGTTTATCTCCTGAACAGATGCGTTCTGTTCGCGGCTCAAAGATTGGTTTTATCTTCCAAGACCCAATGAC
Organism: Vibrio sp. 10N.222.52.C3; assembly: GCF_041474195.1. Lineage (NCBI taxonomy): Bacteria > Pseudomonadati > Pseudomonadota > Gammaproteobacteria > Vibrionales > Vibrionaceae > Vibrio > Vibrio sp. 10N.222.52.C3. Next base: position 12,749 of record NZ_JBFRTQ010000035.1, read on the forward strand.
TTCTCTTAACCCTCTATTCACAGTAGAACAGCAGTTAAAAGAGACGATTCATGCCAACATGAAGGTTTCGGATCAAGAAGCCTACCAGCGCTCATTAGACTTGATGAACCAAGTGGGTATCCCACAACCAGAAAACCGTTTAAAGCAGTACCCTCACCAATTCTCTGGCGGTATGCGTCAGCGTGTGGTTATCGCGATCGCATTGGCAGGTGAACCTGACCTAATCATCGCAGATGAACCAACAACAGCACTGGATGTTTCTATCCAAGACCAGATCTTGGGTTTGATTCGCGACCTATGTATTAAGAAGAACGTAGGTTGCATGTTGGTCACGCACGACATGGGCGTGGTATCTAACGTTACCGACCGCGTAGCCGTTATGTATCGTGGTGACTTAGTTGAGTTTGGCCCAACAGCGAAAGTTCTGGGTACTCCTGAGCACCCATATACACACAGTCTTATCTCTGCGGTTCCTCGTTCGGATCGTAAACTCGATCGTTTCCCTCTTGTTAGCTACATAGAAGAAGCACAAGAGATGGAACCATTGGATGTGAAGAATCACTGGTTAGGTCAAAGCCAAGATCACCGTGATTACACTGGTCCACTGTTGAATGTTGAGAACGTAAACTTGCGCTTTACCACCAAAGATTCTTTCTTTGAGAGCCGTCGTGAGTACGTTCAAGCATCAAACAACGTGAGCTTTGAAGTGCATGAGGGTGAGACGTTTGGTTTAGTAGGTGAATCAGGTTCAGGTAAATCAACGATTGCTCGTGTGATTGCTGGCTTGTACGCACCAAACTCAGGCAAGGTAACGTTTGAAGGCGTTGATCTTACTGGTCTGAAATCTGAAAAAGAACGTCGCCCTATGCGTCGTCAAATGCAGATGGTTTTCCAAAACCCTTACACATCAATGAACCCTCGAATGAAGATATTCGACATCATTGCTGAACCTATCCGATTCCATCAGCTTACTCGCAACGAAAATGAAACTCGTCAGATCGTGAACGACCTGCTAGAGCACGTGGGTTTAGGCAAAATGGCTGGGGTGAAGTACCCACACGAATTCTCAGGTGGTCAACGTCAGCGTATTTCTATCGCTCGCGCTTTGGCGACTCGCCCACGTCTTTTGATTTGTGATGAACCAACATCGGCACTGGACGTGTCGGTACAGGCTCAGATTCTTAACCTACTAAAAGACTTACAAGACGAGCTAAACCTAACCATGCTGTTCATCAGTCACGATCTACCGGTTATTCGCCAAATGTGTGACCGTGTTGGTGTGATGCAGATGGGGACATTATTGGAGGTTGCGCCAACGGAGCAGCTGTTCCAATCACCTCAGCATGAATACAGCAAACAACTGATTTCTTTAATGCCTGAATTTACAGGCTTAAGAGAAGAAAAAGCAGTGGCACAAGCCGCGGTATAAAAATCAGCAGGCTGGAGTTTAGCTTGCTAACAACAATAAACAGACGCAAATACAACAACTAGGGATCTGGATTCCCGCATGAAGGAGTTATGCAATGAAAACCATGAAAAGCAAATTAGCAGTAGCTTTAATGGCAGCTGGCCTAAGCTTTAGTGCAGCAGCAGCAGATATTACCGTTGGCTACGCAGCTGACCCAGTATCACTTGACCCGCACGAGCAGCTGTCTGGTGGCACACTGCAAATGTCTCACATGGTGTTTGACCCTCTAGTACGTTTCACTCAAGATATGGATTTTGAAGGCCGCCTAGCATCTAGCTGGGAGCGTGTTGATGAAACGACTTTCCGCTTCAACCTACGTAAAGGTGTGAAATTCCACTCTGGTAACGAACTGACTGCTGATGATGTTGTGTGGACTTTTGAACGTCTACAAGCTTCTCCAGACTTTAAGTCTATCTTCACGCCATACGAAAAAATGGTAAAAGTGGATGACTACACAGTTGAGCTAGTATCAAAAGCGGCTTACCCACTAGTACTACAAACAGCAACTTACATCTTCCCAATGGACAGCAAGTTCTACTCTGGCCAAACAGCGGAAGGTAAAGACAAGTCTGAGCTAGTTAAGCACGGTAACTCGTTTGCTTCGACTAACGTTTCAGGTACTGGTCCATTTATCGTAACGCAGCGTGAGCAAGGCGTTAAAGTAACGTTCGAGCGTTTCAACGATTACTGGGACACAGAAACTGAAGGCAACGTAGACAAGCTAACACTTGTGCCAATCAAAGAAGACGCGACACGTGTTGCAGCACTTCTTTCTGGCGACGTTGATATGATTCACCCAGTAGCACCAAACGATCACAAGCGTGTTAAAAACGCTAAGAACATCGATCTAGTGACGCTACCTGGTACTCGTATCATCACGTTCCAAATGAACCAAAACAGCAACGAAGCACTTAAAGATGTTCGCGTTCGTCAGGCGATTGTTCACGCAATCAACAACGAAGGTATCGTTAAGAAGATCATGAAAGGCTTCGCAACAGCAGCTGGTCAGCAAAGCCCAACAGGCTACGCGGGTCACAACGAAGACCTAGTTCCTCGTTACGATCTGAAAAAAGCGAAAGAGCTGATGAAAGAAGCGGGCTACGAAGATGGCTTTACGCTAACTATGATGGCTCCAAACAACCGTTACGTGAACGATGCGAAAGTAGCGCAAGCGTCTGCGGCAATGCTGTCTAAGATTGGTATCAAAGTTGATCTTAAAACTATGCCTAAAGCACAGTACTGGCCTGAGTTTGACCTATGTTCAGCAGACATGATGATGATCGGCTGGCACTCAGATACAGAAGATTCAGCTAACTTCAACGAGTTCCTAACTATGACTCGTAACGAAGAGACTGGCCGTGGTCAATACAACTGTTCTGGCTACTCAAACCCAGAAATGGATGCGATCGTAGAAGCTTCTAACACTGAAACTGACCCAGTTAAGCGTGCTGAAATGCTGAAAGGCGTTGAAGCAACACTTTACAACGACGCAGCATTCGTACCGCTACACTGGCAAAGTGAAGCGTGGGGCGCGAAGTCTAACGTAGGTGCAGCAGACGTAGTAAACCCAATGGTTATGCCTTACTTCGGCGACCTAGTTGTAAAATAATCTAGCTTGCTAGAATCGAGAGCCTGAAGCTTTTCAGGCTCTCAAATTATTAAGATATAGATTTAAGTTTCGGTATTTGGTCTTCCTTCAGTCTGGCTAAATACCTTTTTTAAGACTGAATTTTGTTATCTAGTCGCGGATTTCGACTAGATAGTCATGGATAGATAAGGGGCAAGGAATGGTTACGTTTCTGGTCAAGCGCCTGTTTCAGGCACTGATAGTGATGTTTGTGATCAGTTTGGTGGCGTTTGCCATTCAGGATAACCTGGGCGACCCGTTGCGTGAGTTAGTCGGTCAATCTGTTTCAGAATCGGAGCGTCAAGCGCTGCGTGATGAACTCGGCTTAAATGATCCCTTCATTACAAAATACACTCGCTTTGTGGGCGCAGCTCTACAAGGTGATCTTGGTACTTCATATTTCTTTAAACGCCCAGCTGTGGACGTAATCTTAGATAAACTAGTCGCAACGCTTGAGCTTGTGTTCGGCGCTTCTCTGATCATTGTTTGTCTGTCGATTCCACTTGGCGTTTATTCTGCAATACACCCAAAAAGCTTCTTCACTAAACTGGTGATGGCGGGCAGTAGTATCGGCATTTCTGTGCCTGTTTTCTTAACCGCAATCATGTTGATGTATGTATTCTCTATTGAGTTAGGTTGGCTGCCGTCGTTTGGACGTGGTGAGACCGCAAACTGGTTTGGCTGGGAGTCTGGTTTCTTAACGCTCGATGGCCTTGCACACTTAGTGCTGCCGAGTATTGCTCTAGCATCTATCATGCTGCCTCTGTTCATTCGTCTAGTACGCTCTGAAATGCTAGAGGTTCTTAGCTCTGAATATATCAAGTTTGGTAAAGCAAAAGGCCTAGCGCTGAACAAGATTTACTACCAACACGCTTTGAAAAACACAATGCTGCCAGTACTAACGGTAGGCGGTGTTCAAATCGGTACTATGGTGGCTTACACCATTCTTACTGAAACTGTATTCCAGTGGCCGGGTACCGGCTTCCTATTCCTTGAAGCGATTAACCGAGTGGATACACCACTGATTACCGCATACGTTATCTTCGTTGGCCTGATCTTCGTAGTAACTAACACCATTGTTGACCTGCTATACGGCATCATTAACCCAACAGTGAACATCACAGGGAAAGGAGCATAATCATGGAACAAACAACAACAGCTCCATCTCGTTGGGAGCGATTCAAGCAGTCAGACATTCTGTACTACTTCTTACGTGACAAAGTGGCAATGGTGAGCTTCGCTATCTTTGCAGCTTTCCTTGTTATGGCATTAGCGGCACCTATTCTAGCGCCAACAGACCCGTATGACGTGACGTCTATCGACATCATGGATTCTGAGTTGCCACCATCTTGGATGGAAGACGGCGAAGAACGCTTCCTACTGGGTACTGATGAGCAGGGTCGTGACATCTTATCTACGATGCTTTACGGCTCGCGTCTGTCATTGACGATCGGTTTCCTAGCGGTAGGTCTTCAGCTGACTCTCGGTATCATCATTGGCTTGTCTGCAGGTTACTTCGGTGGTCGTATTGATAGCTTCCTGATGCGTTTTGCCGATGTTCAGCTTTCGTTCTCAACCATGATGGTTGCGATCATTGTCTCGGCCATCTTTAAGGCGAGTTTCGGTAGTGACTTCTACGCGCAATATGCGGTTGTTATGCTGGTGGTGATCATCGGTATTGCTGAATGGCCGCAGTATGCTCGTACGATTCGTGCATCGGTATTGGCAGAGAAGAAGAAAGAGTACGTAGAAGCGGCACGTGTGATGGGCTTTAGAGCGCCTCGCATCATGTTCCGCCATATTCTGCCTAACTGTTTATCACCGATTTTGGTTATCTCTACGGTACAGGTGGCAAATGCCATCATGTCAGAAGCGGCACTTTCTTTCCTCGGTTTAGGTCTTCCGGTAGACCAACCGTCACTCGGTGCCCTGATCAGTACTGGTTTTAACTACATTTTCTCAGGAGCATGGTGGATCACAGCATTCCCAGGTGTGCTTTTGGTAACATTGGTTCTCGTTATTAACCTATTAGGCGACTGGTTACGTGACGTGTTTAACCCGAAAATTTATAAAGGGTGATAGCCCGGTTTGATTTTTAGTAAAAAAAGTCACTAAATTAAGAGCCGTAAGCAATTACGGCTCTTTTTTTGCTTAATGGATCTGGAACTTAGTATTATTGACAGTGTCAATAATAGTTAAAATGGAATTCATGTTTTATCGACATAGATTCGGTAATAATTAGCCCGCAAGGGTTTAAGTGGTGGTTATGAAATTGACAATGAATGCTGTATGTCGTGCTGTGACGAGAAATTATCGTATGGGACTTATCGCTGCATCTCTTTTGGTATCGAGCCAAGTGAATGCAGAGTCGGTTCTATGTGATGCAACTCAGGCAAGCACCAACCAATTACCACAGCTAGATCAATCATGTCCGATCGGTAAGGGCGTGTGGGGCAGTAAAGCACCAAAACGTCATTCAGATAACGAACTGTTTTGGGTTCAATGTGGCCTGCTGAACAAGCCTTTGTCACTGAGCCGAGCAAAGCCTCTGTATGAGAAGATCTCGACCAACGTTTGGATGAAGCCGGAAGGCGGAGACTACCGTTGCTTAATCGGACCTTATTCTACCTTCTCTGATGCGAGAAAAGACCTAGCTCAGGTGCGTAAGGTTTCTGGTTACGGTGAAGCCTTTATTCGTATGGTCGATAAGTCGAAAACCTCATCACAGCCTATTGTGGCAAAACCAGCAGAGCCAAAAGCGGTGACGCACAAGGCTCCTGCAAAAGTAGAAGCTAAGCCTGCACCGAAACCTGTGGCTACTAAGCAAGTGGCGGCGGTAGCGAGCGCTGCAGCAATTCAGACGCTACCAAGCGGTAACGCGAGTTCAGACAATGATCTAGAGATCGAGATTCGCGTGAAAGCAGACATTGCGGGTAGCCAATATGCTATTCCTTACCTTCTAGATCATCAACAACAGTTCTACATGGAGCAAGGTAAGCCTTGGAGCCGCCTAGATTACGATAGCGCTGAATTGGTGTGTAATCAGGTCAACATGAAGCTGATGAGTGAGAAGCAATGGCAAAGCATCTTGAGCTCAAAGGTTATGGAAAAACAGAACTGGCCAATGCATCTCCCTTATTGGGGCGCAGATAAGAAAGGTCTGTTTACCAACGGTAACGTCAACCAGTTGAAAGGTTCTTCATTGCTTAATGTGATGTGCGTTAAGTAACGACGACCGTTACCAAACCAAATAAGCCTCAGCCATTGCTGGGGCTTTGTTGTTTATACGCCTCTCTTTTTCGACATCGGTTCGACTTTTAGACACTCGTTCTTCAAGACGAATTTGATTAAAAATCGTTAAAAATTGTTCAAATAGCGCGGCTGATGCGTAGAAAACCATAACTCAAGCAATAAGGTGATTGAGATTATGAGTTTAAAAAAACGATTAGAAGACGTGGCTCCACGCTTTGAAGCCGGTGGTAAGTACGAAAAGCTCTACCCAGTGTATGAAGCTTTCGCGACAATATTCTATACACCCGGCAACGTAAACCGCGGCATAACCCATGTTCGAGACAGTATAGATCTTAAACGCATCATGATTCTGGTGTGGCTAGCAACTTTCCCCGCAATGTTCTGGGGGATGTATAACGTCGGACACCAAAGCGTTCTCTCACTAACCTCCAGCTATCAACTCAACGAACTTGCCTCTGTTATAGAAAGCAGCTGGCGTCTGTCTTGGGCATTTGGTGATGCGCAGTCATTGATGGCAAGTGGTTGGGCAAGTCAGATGTTGCTTGGTGCACTCTATTTCCTACCTGTTTATGCCACGGTGTTTGTTGTGGGTGGCTTCTGGGAGGTCTTGTTTGCTGTCGTTCGCAAGCACGAAGTTAATGAAGGCTTTTTTGTTAGCTCGGTGCTGTTTGCACTAATCCTCCCTCCAACTATCCCGCTCTGGCAAGCTGCATTAGGTATCACTTTTGGTATCGTTGTCGCCAAAGAGCTGTTCGGTGGTACAGGACGAAACTTCCTTAACCCTGCACTAGCAGGCCGCGCGTTTCTCTATTTCGCCTATCCAGCCAACATGTCGGGTGGGCTTGTGTGGGTTGCCGCTGACGGCTATTCAGGCGCGACACCGCTGAGTCAATGGTATGAAGGCGGCAGCACGTCACTCATCAATAACATGACTGGCGAGGCGATCACCTGGATGGATGCCTTTATCGGTAATATTCCAGGTTCGATGGGTGAGGTGTCGTCACTGCTGATCATGCTGACGGGGTTGATTTTGATTGTGATGAAGATAGCGTCTTGGCGCATTGTCGCCGGTGTGATTGTCGGCCTTGTCGTGACGTCGAGTTTACTGAACTGGATAGGGTCGGAAACCAACACGATGTTTTCGATGCCGTTCTACTGGCACTTTGTGTTGGGTGGTGTAGCGTTTGGTACCTTCTTCATGGCAACAGACCCTGTATCTGCCGCGTTTACCAATCAGAGTAAGTGGGCTTACGGGATCTTGATTGGTGTTATGACGGTCGGTATCCGAGTGCTCAATCCTGCTTATCCAGAGGGCATTATGCTGGCTATCTTGTTCGCCAACCTGTTCGCTCCGCTGTTCGACTTTGTAGTGAAAGAGCAGAACATTAAACGAAGACTTAAACGGACATCGCGCTAATCTAAGTGGTTAAAAGGGAAAGTCAATCCCATAAGAAAGGCTTGCATTGATGCAAGCCTTTCAATTTTTATCGCGATTGATTTGAGGTTGATTTAACTCCACTTCAAATCAATCTCGAAAGGTTGTGTGCTACCACAGTGTTCACCACACATTTCGTCGTAGGCGCTGTTATGAACCAGCATAGCTGATGCGACACCTTGGTCGCTAAAGTGATCGCGTGCTTGGTTAACACTCAAAAACTTCATAGGATGCTGGTGGTCATCTTTAATTAATTGCTTTTGCTCGCCAATAACTTGGTAAGCCAAGTAGATCCCGCCTTCAAATGATTCAATTAGTAGATTCATAATGAGCTCCGCTCTTTTAGTGTTGGTTTGTTTTCCGTACGCGGAATTTCCGCTGAAGGTTCAGATCGTACGCATAAAAAAGCCTTGTCGAGAGCGACAAGGCTTAATGTTAGTTAAATTATATGTTGAACTAATTCAACTTTATCTTGCGAAACTAAACAGGATGTCTGCAAATTTACCAAGTTTTTCTTCTTTCACTTCACCATGAATGGTTCTAATACCGCTCGTGATTGGAGTGATAGAAGTAAAATCGATACCACAGCTGTTATTTTTCGCAGAATCAAAGTACTGCACTTCCCAGGAAAACGGTGTTCCCGACATTGAGTACACGTCGAATGTGTAGTTTGCTTTTACTTCTTCACAGCTCATTTTAAGGTAAATGTCTGCATCTGATACACCACTCTCACACATGTTAGTATCAGTGCAATTGTCATCTACATCATTCATAGCTGCGTCAACATCCATATCATTAATGTTGCCATTTTGGTCAATATAATGAAGAGTACCTTCAACCCATACGTCATCAGTAACGCCATCAGTAATGCGTTGAGATATTAAGGCATTCAACTGTTGTGGAGTAGTATAGGCAGGGTGCATTTCCTCAAAAGTCATACTTTCTACTTTGTCGTCAATTGAATAGTCGAAAGTTTCTGTATTTTGGAACACAAAGTAGTCTTGGTACTTTTGAGCACTATAGCGAATAGTGAATGATTCATCACCATCATTGATATTAAGTACATACCCCCCACTAGCATCAATAGTGTATGAACCAAGTGACTCAAAATTATTGTTGTTAGCAGGAGACGACGAAGTATTAATCTCAGGGCAAGAAGTAAAGCTTTCTTGAGTACGAGTGTATGCGTAGAGCGTTTGTGTTTCTGAATCGAAATATCGAACCTCACAAGCTAAGCCTGTACCTTCATCATTGTAGTTTTCTAGTGCTGATTGATACAAATATTGGTCTTCGATAGATGTTGTGGGAGGTGTAACATCTCCTGGCTGAACGTTAGGCAACCTAAACGTTACCATTTCTGATTCAATATCATTTTCCTCACCACCCGAAAAGTTGATCCCCTGTGCGATATACAGAACAACATTATTGGTCTCTGAAGTTGGGCGCCCACTTAATGTTACGAAGCCCGAACTATCAACACTTACCGATACACCCGGAATCGGGTTGCTTGGCGCTTCATTATCATGTGGCGCATAGTGAGCGTAATATTCAATATCGCCCGAAACCTTTGAGCTAAACAGATTTGCAACGCTGAAAGCTTCTTCAAAGTCTTTACCAACAGTCAGTGACCATTGCGTCGTAATTTGTGCTTGTAGATCTGCTTCTAACTCTTCGTTAATACTGATGCTGCCAGCTTGCACTGGAGGCATTGTAAAGTTCGCAGGTGCAGACGCTAAGAAGGTTGAAGTGTGACCATCATCAGCATGAATGGTGAAGTTTACCTTGTTGCTATTAACCTTTTTTGGGTAACCCGTTATGTGAATTACGCCAGATACTGAATCGTACTCAGATTTAAGACCAGGAACTGCACTGTCGATATTTGTTGTGTATGTTAGGTGAGAATCTTCACGATCTTCAAACAACGTATCTACTGGGATCTCTCCGGTAAACTGGGCACCTTGGATTAGATTCCATGTAGATACAATTTCAGTCTGGATTCGTGTCTCTTCCGTATCCACAATGCTTGGAGGTGTGTTGAGTAGGTCAACATCGAATGAAAAAGTAGTACGCAGTGTACTGGTTACTTTCGCATCTTCATCTTGTGTATCTTTGTCTTCTGCTTCAAACGTAATTGTGTAACTGCGCTGCGGATTCTCCAATGAGCCTGAACTTGATAATGTTAACGTAGTACCAGTTTCGTCAAGCTCAGCAGTGATCTCTCCTTCTCCATCAATTTTAACTCTAGGCCTTACCGGAGTTAGAGCACCGTCTACTGAATACTTATCTTCAAAAAGATTGTTTGGTACTTCAATCGTTTCTAAAACAGTATCTGTTTCGGTAATTTTGAGTGTATGGATCTGTTTCTGGATCGCTGATGCTGCTGATGGATTAACTAACAACTTAAAGTTGCGAATAGCGGTCTCTGGCTCAGTTGGATCAATGATTGGCCTGTCGTTTACCAGGTTCTCATCGCCCATATTGTCTTCTGTAACGATTTCTTCTGATTTTTCAGTAGCCGTGTCCGTGATTACCTCAATTTGTTTTTCGTATTCTGAAGGGTTTTTCGCTTTTGACTCCGTAAGAATCTGCGCAGTTTTATGAAGTCGAGCACTTTGCAGGTTGCTCTTAGAGTCTTCGACAAAGTCAGAGAAAAGATCAATTGGTGCTTCTTCTGTGCCCCCAAGGTTGCTACTTACTGCTGATGCGGCAGCTTCAAGTGTGCTGTTATTTTTGCGCATCTCGATAGCGACTAGATCGGTAATTGGAGATATAACGACACCTTCACTGCCATCAACCTTTGGTGTGCGAAGTACGACAGCGTTGGACATAGGTTGGTCCGGAAGGTCCATATCTCTTGTATATAGATCTAACAGTTTATCCAGTGATTTTGTATTGTCAGGAAGAGTACTCAGTTTCTGAGCCAGCTCTGGAGTTACATCGCCAGGACGGAGCGTTTGTAAACCTAGGCTGTGTTTGACCTCTGTATTTTTCGGTAGTGTTAATTCACCGTTTTCGTCTGTTAGACCGAACACAGTATCGATGTCTAGATTCAGTTTCCCGTTGTCGTCCACATCGGCAAACACTACGGCGTTATGGAAGTAGCCATCAAATCCCTTTACTACAATGCTACTCGATTTATCACCTGAATCGCCGCCAGGAGGAGTACCATCATTGCCAGGGGTATTACTCGTATGGGGGCTATCACTCCCACAACCTGTTAAGCCTAGTGCCACCGCAGCCGCTAATAACGTTACCTTTTTCATTTTTTATCCTTACCCTGAAGAGTAATTATTTTTAGGTTAATTAAGATCTGCGGCGTTTTTACCTTTGTAGAGTGGATTTCACAAGACACGAAATTTGAGTGAAATACCGTAAATTATTTTCAATAAATTGGGTTGTGCTGCGTGTTTACTTTCCTCGTTAACCAACAGCGAGAGAACTTTAAATCCTTTTCAATTAGGCTGTCGCTACACGCTAGTAGCTGGCTAATTTCTTGAGTTTGAAGCCCCATAAGGTATTTCAGTTTGAATGCTTGTGATTGCCTTGGGTAATTCAAAGTAAAGTGGTCAACAGCCTTATCCATAATGATTAGCTGCTCGAAATGCCTTTCTTCTTGAGGGGGAACTTTTGTGGGGAGTTGGCGTTTCTGTGCTTGTTGACGTCGAGCGTTATCGATGAGTATTTGTCGCATGATTTTTGCTGCCATTAACAGAAAATCACGAGTGTCTTTTATTGATTGAGTATCAGCAAAAGAGAGCTTTAGGTAAGCATCGTGAACTAACGCCGTTGTGTTGTTGATGCTATTCCAAGACACCCAACAGTTTTGTTCATGCTTGGTTGTACTCCGTTTTCGCTCCTGTTGGGCGAGTGTGTAAAGGTGTGAGTAAGCGAAATGATAGAGTTTTTGTTCAGCCCCTTTATAGCCTGCTTTCCAATCGCTCACGATCGATTCGATGTCGGTTAGTTGGTTACTCATATTTAGCAGTTTCCTTTTTTTGATTCTGAGCGAACAGCCTGCGGGGTGATTATTTGTAATAGTTTCGCCTTTGTTTTTGTTGGTATGTCTGGGTCTCCTAAAACAGCTTTGTGCGTATGCTTGAGTACCGCATTGATCGATGCTTTTGATTTAGGGCTTTCTTTTATTAGAGACAGTGTTCGGACAAATTGCTTTGTGACCCTTTCAGAAGCGCGCTTTTCTATTTGAAGTTGCTGGCTTTTTTTGATCAAAGGAGTGTAGAAACCTACACCACACCAAATAAGCACGGTAGACAAAGCACATTGAACCGGACGGCGTTGGCATAGCTTCAGAGCAGAATAGAATGGTTGGTCTTGATATGCTGTGATTGGGCGGCAAGCGATTATCTGCTTAATGTCGTTGTAAAGTTCATTGGTACTCGAATAGCGCAGTAAGGCGTGGCGTCGTGTTGCCTTTTGAATTATGCAGCGAAGGTCACCCTGACTTATCGGTAGTTTAGGAAACATGAAAGTTAAGATCTTTCCTAGAGCGTAAATATCACATTGGACAGTGGGTGGACTTCCGTTGATTTGCTCTGGGCTAGCGTAGTCATGGCTGTAGGCATTGATTGTGATTGGGTAAGCAGACAATTGGTCATTGATTCCTCTCATTAAATTAAAGTCGAGTATCTTCGGGTGACCTTCACAATCGATTAATATATTTTCTGGCTTTAAATCGGTATGCAGAACTTGGTGTTTGTGTGCGTGTGAGATAGCAGCGCATATTTTTAAAAATAGACTGAGCTTCTTTGTTTTATTCAGTGAATACGTAGCAAGGTATTCATTGAGGGTACACCCTTTTATGTGTTCCATTACAATATAAACAGACCCTTCATGTGTCCCTCCATCGATCACCTTGGTTATATATGGGTGATTCAACGTCGCAAGCGCTTGTGCTTCTTGAAACAGATACTCTTTATCTATGAGGTGAGATAAAGCGGGTTGAATGAGTTTTATGGCAAGATCTTGATGGAATGTCTTATCCACTCGAGTAGCAGCATAGACAACACCAATACCGCCACGACCTATTTCGTAAGATAGGTGGTATTTATCAATGTATGTATCAGAGAAGTTAGCTTTTTTGTCGGTAGCTTGAAGTGCGCTTACACCAAAGATGTGTGTAAGAGACTCTAGATCTGACGAGAAGAGAAGGGGGTAAATCTTGTTATACAGTTCGACTTGGTGTGATTTTAATTCTTTTAGGTATTTTGTTTTTTCTGCCTCAGATAGGTCCAATAATTGATAAAAAAGATCGGTTATATGGGTGTTGGCTACTGACATTGTCGCTTGTTCAAGAATTATTATGAACGGGATTCTATAAGTACGAGCTATAGATTTTGCTGAGATTTGACAATCTTTTATAATTTTTTACATATCAGTACGTTGTGCGTTCTTTTTTTGTTCAAGCTGGTTAATAAAAAGCAGGCCTAAGCCTGCTTCTTTCTTCAATCTTATGATTTGCGATTAACGCATCGTCTGAAACTACTAACACAGGTTGGCTCTGTAAAAAATCTGGAAAGTTCTATGTGATAAGGTTTGGTGACCTTTTCCAGAAAAGTAGAGAAATATCTCCACTTTTCCTAAAATACTGAGCTGCAGTATACCACTTTCCAGAGTTTTATCTATTTGGCCTTAAGTCTAGCTGATCAATGCCTTCTAATGTTTGGACAACTTTTTCAACTTGTTCGCTATCAAAATCATCACGATCAGCTTCTTCATGCGTCCCTTTGTTAAGGTAAGTCCAAACTAAGTTATTTTCGGGAATGCCCAGAATATGCGTATAAGCTGTAATGAGAGGATCTTTGTTTGGATGTTCGAATGTTTTGGCGTCTCTTAGGTTTTTGCATATGGCATTGCACAGATCTCTTAAAGAAGGCTCAGCTCCTGCGCCAACAATCATCAGCTTTAGTACACCATGACCATGACTACCAAGCCATCTCCATACTTTTTCCGATATCATTTCTAAAGCTTGTCTTGACGCAGATAGAGCATCTCTATCATTTAAAACATCTTTTGCAGCTCTAGCCTTGGCAATGTAATTAGCGCTTGGGATATTACCTACAACTCTCGGCTGGTAGTTTCCATTGTGATGGCGGAGCACATAAACCTTACAGTCATTTCGTTTTTGGACGGGCAAGTGCTGTTGGATATCTTTAATAAACTCATTGCTATGGCAAGTAACAATCAATTGATGCTCTTCAAAGTTATCACTTTCAAATATTGTTTCTCGAATCCCACCTCTATGATCGTGATCTATTGCATTGATAGCATCATCAAACACAATTACAGGGCATCCTATGCTTTTGGCTTTCGCTAGCAAAATTGCTAGCCCTAAGCAGCGAATATGTCCTTCACTAAGGACATGTAGAGCATCGACACTGTTCTCTAGATTACCTCTAAAACAAATTTCAATCTTTCCATTTCCGTCTATTGGGAGGTGTAATGCTGCAAGCTTATCTTCCTCACGATCACTACGATTAAAAGAGTTGTATAACTCCATAGTAGCTTCATTTAGTCCTTCCATTAACTGAGCTGGAAGCTCTGACCTGTATGCCTTAAGTGCTTCAAGGAATTGGTCATAACAAGTTTTGTATGGGCGATCTCTTTCAATATTCGCTTTTTCTTGCTCAGCAAGAGCGATCAATTCAGCATTTGCTTCATCAAACTCTTCAATACGCCGTTTCGCTGCCTGTAATTCGTTTAAGAGTTGTTGTCGCTTAAGGTCTTGTGCTTGAATGCGAAGTTGATACTGGATTAATGTTTGGCGTTCCTCAATGTGTATTTGACGTTGTTGTTCAGCTAGCTGTGACTGTTCATCCTGCTGAGATATTAGTCCTACAATGCTATATAGTTGGCTTAGAAGGCTGTTATTTAGTCTGGCCTCCTCTGTTTTTGGGTAGATATCTAGCCACCATATATCTGTTGGTTCATCAGGAAGTTGTTCTAAATACTGCTTAAGTGGGGCAAAATCTTTACTTTCGCCGTTAAGGAATGAATGGACAGTTTTTAGTGTATTACGAAGTGTTCTAGAGGCTCGCTCTAGCTCAATTTGCTTTTCCTGCTTTTGCTCTTGCAGAAGTGTCAACTCCCTTAATTGTTCTAGCCCACTAGTCGCTTTTTCAAATGGGTTTTCTCGTACACTTGATTCTCCTGTTAAAGGTGTATTGCAAGCAGGACATCGGTCACCAGTTATTTCTTTAAGCTCTAGAATAGAATTGTAGAGAGCTTTATAAGAAACTTGGTCGCTCATTGTGTGGAGGGCGGTCGTGATCTCGTTAAGGCTATCACTTAGGGTCTGGACGCTATCTAGTGTTTCACTGATTTTTGGGAGTGTTAGTCCAATTTGCGCAGGAGGAATAGTTTCAATTAGTTGATTCAGTTCATGTATGCGACTAGGTTTTTCGTCTGAGCCAATCAGTAGCTTTAAAGATTCGTATGTTGTCTCATCACTATAGGTAAGTGCTAGAGCCTGTTCTTCATTTGTTAGGTTAGCAAGTGAATCTGCTTCATTTGCAACAAGCGCTTGGTCAGCAGTAAGAGTAGCTTTACGAGCGGTGAGCGTCGTTTGGTGTTCATTGGTGAGTACGAGCTGCCCATCAATACTCTCGTTGAAATGGCTTACAAAATCACTGAATTGATCCATTCCGAATAGAGTAGCTATCAACTCTGCACGCTGTCCGTTGGGGCGTGCTGCCATTCTAGAGAATGAGTCGATGCGATTTCTTTCAACAAAACAGAATCGGTAACTTTCAGGATTAGAAACGACGTTTATTTCCTCACCCTCATGATTGATGGCAGTTAGTTGCGGCACCTCGAATCTATTTTCAATGACATTCTTTAAATATGTATTTGCAGCAATACGTTTGCTACCAGCCTCTTCCACTTCACCCAGTAAAGCATACTCAAGTCCTTCACAAAGGCTGGTTTTTCCACTTCCATTTGGGCCATAGAAAAGGGTTATCTGCTTTGATAAATCAAATGGTTCTGGAGTACGAAAACCTCGAAATGGCCCAAGTGTTAAATTATTTAATTTAGCCCATGACCATTCACTTTCTTCGTTCTCAAGGGCGATTACTGGTTCATTATCTTCAGCCGCTTCAAGTGCGCCGCGCATTAGCTCTACAAGATAGATAGATCGGCTACTTCGGTGTCGTGTAGTTTGAGATAGCTCGTCAAAATTACGAAGAACAAGATTTGCTAGCTTACGCACGCTGCTAGGTGTATTTTTGTCTGGTTGGTGAAGCCATCGAACAAATTGCTCGAAGTCTTGCTGACTAGATGCCATTGTGAGTCCTATACTGAACGAATTTCATAATTCAGGTCAGTATAATTCTTCATCAATGGCGTATATACCTGTTTTAAGGGCTTTTGTGATAGTTGGCCTCATTTGACAATTGTTGTGACTCAACGAATATCGATATGTCTATTTGATAGATATCACCTGACTTCGTCTTAGTGTTGCAAGCTGCTCTCGAAGATCCGCATTCTCATACTCCAACTCATCAATACGAGCCAATGCCCGCACCAGCTTATCGTTCAAGTGATGCTGTGCCGCCGCAAAAAGAGCTAGCTTCTTGCGTTCTGCTTCGTACTTAGTCTTGTAGTTATCCTTGATGCGTTTCTGCTCTTTGAGCTTGGAGCGTACCATCTGGATTTCTGGTTGGACGATTTCACCTTTGCCTGTCGCAATTTCAGCTTTGGTTTGTTTAACTTTTTCAACAAAGTCAGGGTAGTAATAGCCACTGCCATTACCTAAATTTGCCTCTTCCTCGACAGCTCTTACGCTGAGCTTGCGGTGAGTAGGAATGCGCTTGGGCTTGCCCTGTTTAATACGCTCTAGGGCTGACTCTAATGCTAGCAGTGTGTTTTCGCTCTTACTCATAAGTTCGTTACCTTCAAATCACGTTCAAAGGGGGTGAAGGGCATATCAAAGTCAGCCATGACTTTCTCTGCGGCTCTTACTTGAGTGACATAGTGAGAATGCTCACTCACCGAAATTTCTTCTCCAGATTCCATATATGCCACTAAGCTGTGGTGTTTCTTCTGCCACCATTTAGCTTGTTGTTCATCAATGATGCTACCACCAGAGCCACAGTCGATACAAAACTGAGGTGCTACCACGCCATCCATATTGCAGTTGTAGCCATTTTTACAATAGCTGTGCAATGAGCCGTGCAGTGTTAACTTGCCGTCCTTAACCGCCCTATAGATGATCTCCCAAGAGCTATAGATACTGGGTATTTCGCCGCGCATTTTCATGATTGCTTTACCGTGAATTCCCGCGAGTTTTTCGTCCGAATGCCACTGTTTAAAAATCTTGTTCGCCGTTGATTCTGCATTGATGTCATTGAGCAGGTTTTTTACCTTTTCGTCTACCATTAAGTCCCGATAGCTCGCCAGCTTTCCGCCATTGGTGTACCACTCGGTCATGGCTAAATACAGGTGCTTAAATTGCTGTTTCAGTGCAACTAATGTACCAAAGCGGTTCTTAATGCAGTAAAACGCCAGTGTGCGCCTGAACTGGTGTGGAGTTAAGGGCCAAGGCTTACCAACCGCGACAGATTCTCTAATTCGCTCTAACGAGCGCGGGTTAGACTCAAGGCATTCCTGATAATCTTCTTCACTCACCACCATGCCGAATTGCCGACAAAAACGCTGTAAGCGGGAGGACCAGTCAGTAATTAATACTGGACTTTTAGAGCGATAGGTATGATTAAGCCAAATGGAGTCAGTATATTTGTCATTGGGATAAACGACCTCTGAGCGCCAGCGCTCTGTGAGTGTGGACATCAGTTCGATAGCTGCTTTTGAAGACGCTGCTGTCACCCAGGTTTCGCGTTTTTCTCCCAGCTTAAAGGTGTGAGATTGCAGCATGTGGTAGTCGCGACCTTCAAAGGTGTCCTTGTAGTAGCTGTCAGGAGTGAGCTTGTCTAATTCGGAGTCCCGCATTCCGCTGAACCCGCCACATACGATGTAGCTACTGGTAATCAGTTGCCCAAGGTAACGTTTGAAATCAGTTCCGTTGCTCAACTTAACATTCGGCAGTTTTTCGGCTAATGGTGCAATGATATCGAGAACGGAGTTGGGCTGATTTTCTTGAAGGGCCGACGCAAATTTGTGGTTATCAATCCCTCCATCAGTTTTTAAAAACGTGAACATGGCTCCTTGCGCAATCTTTTCATCGAGGACACGCCTACCTTCTAGATAGTTGTCTTGCATGGCATTTTCGGTTTGGGCAATTAGCGCCCGAAATGGATGGGCTTCTTCGATAAGTTCAATCGCTTTACCATAAATCTCATCACATAAGCGCTCAGGGATAACCAGAGTTTGCTGCTTGTGTAGGTCGCAAAGTTTTTTTGCCTCAACAGATGCCTTAATCGGCGCGGTAAAGCCTAGCGCTAATTGATGCCACGGTGCGAACTCGATAGCTTTGTTGATAGCAATAAAACATTGCTCAATAGTGCTTTGTGCGTACCCGTTGTTGATAAGATATGCCTCAAAAGATTTCCAGTGACTGGGTTTAGAGAGCGCTTGTAATGAACTGAGGCAGTTTTGTATTAGGAAGCGATAGGCGAGTTTTATGCTTGCCTGTCGAGTTTTAGTGCTAGAGAAGGAAGTTGCTTTTCGTTGTTTCGGGTTCTTGTTAAACAGCCAACCAAAAGTGAGCAGTTTTAGCTCCCGTTGCAGTGCCGGTGACCGTTCGAACTCTGCAAATGGTAAATTATTTTTGCTTTTTTTTCGGGAGAACGGCAGGCAGTTCCAGTCGCTATCGCCGAAGCTTGCCGTGACCGCACCTTTTTTATCCCTGCAGACGATAACCGCATCCAGTTCATCAAAGCGTTGTTCATGATACAGCCTGATCAAATCAGTATCTTGAATTTTGTGCGCTGTTGGAAAGCTGGCTTCATAAAGGTGGTCGGTTTGCATTATTTTGCCCCCTTAGCAACGCGAGGAATGAGGTTGAGAATGGAATCGACTTCGCCCCACGCTGGGTGCAAGCCATCGTCATTCAGACGCGCTTCTGCTTGCTTAAGTACCTTGGCATGGAGGTTGGGTAGTATTTTCTGGTCGATGAAGGAAATAATCGCCTTGAAGTTGTTGCGATAATGACTGGCATCTAAATGCAGGTATAGCGACTCTTCGATGCAGGCTTTAAACGAGAGCAGGCACCAGATATCTGCCACCGACTGAACAATGACTTGCTCTGGACAGCCAAAACACGCTAACAGGTCGGCGCACGCTAATCGCTCCCCCTCTTTGGCTAATCCGTGGCGTCGGGCTTGTTTGGTATATTTCTCCGACTTTTCACCAAACGGGTTGTTACAGCTTGACCCGCTTGATGTTCGACTGAGGTTAGGCAGTTTGATGCTGTTTTCTTGTTCAATCACTAGCACATCAATTGCCAGATTCTGCCTCGCTTGCGAGGTGTTAACCTTACTTTTGGCCTGCTCCTCTCTTATCGCCATGGTATCTTGCATCATGCCATTATTGGTTGTTTTATTGCCTTCACTGTAATGCTTCTTGCGGGTGTTGGGCGTGTTGTTCAGCATGATGTCGTTCGCCATGTCGCCCTGATGAAATGCGGTTAATTGGGCACCGGTTTCGCGGAATCGGCTTATCATCGGACGCAATCGACGACCCGTTTGGTCAGTAAATGAAAAGTGCGCTTCCATCCAGTCTGCAAAGCTACGGAGTGTTGTAGCCTTTATTGGCTGTACCTTATTGGCAGTGACCGTTTGCAGCAAGAGGGGCTGTTCACCAGTATCAACTAGCATGGATGCTTCACGCAACTTATCGAAAAAATCTAAGGCGTATTTTGGAATATCTAACTCATGGCCACACATTTCCACCTGAATCGTTTTAAACGCACGGCGTTTAAAGGCAGGCATGGTGTACCATACCTCGTCCAGTGTGGTTGAAGCATTGTCTGGTTGGCGGAGTTGCAACAAGTTTCCGGTATTGCTATGGGTGTAATAGGCCAGTAGGAACGCTCCTGCGCACATCATCTTGCTAATTCCACCATACAAGGGGTATTGTTTACCCTGCCAGTGAAAGGTCATGGTGGACACGTTTTTGTAGGCATCAAAATGCTTTTCTGGGAATGCAATAAATTGCTTTTGCGTCTGCTTAAAGACTTGTCGTAAAAATGGAAGCAGTTGGTTTAAATCGCTGCGGGTGTAGGCTTCGTAAGGTTCTGTATCGCTGGAATCCCTGACCACCACGTTATCGAAGTAGTGATGCGACAGGTCAAGATATTTGATAAACAGGATACTCATATCTCCGCGTATCCGCGCGTAGGTCGAGTTTTTCATCAAACCTAACATCACTCGGTCATTTTGGTGAGACATATAGCCTTCAATAGAGCATTGGGTGAATGCTTTGACGCTCTGTTTATCGCACCACCTGAGATACAAGGATGCGGTAGAAAAGACGTTGTACAGGGTGAAATGACTGCCACCTTCTTCAATCTCTTTATCGAAGCTTTGTTTTAACTGAAGAATAACGCCCTCTCGTTCAGCGTCTTCAAATTGCCCGCCCTGTTGCAATAACTGCGTTGAGGGAAAGTGCTTGACCAGAAAACGGTTAAAGTCCGCTTTTTGAACACTATCTCTGTCTAATTGGATACACAGCTCTGGCTGCCAACCGCTGAGATATTCCACCTTACTCATTGCTACCTCCCTGTTCGTTATGCAATACGCTGTGCATGATGCTATCGAGGATGCCAAACTTGACCTTGAAAGCCTTTTTCCGTCTTAGAAAGCGCAAATACTTCCAGGTGGTCGATTCATTTTTATGTCCCATCCAAGCCATCAGCAGTTCCATGCATTCAAGGTCAAGGAGTCCAGCTTCAAGCAGGTCACTGAGGCGGTAAGTGCCATAGGTCGAGCGAAAATCGTGGAAACGGTGCATAAAAGTGGGGTGCGACTTTTTGATTACGCTGCGCAACTCTGACCATCTGGCTTCAATGGACTTTGCGCTGACCGGATTACCTTGCTCACTGACAAAAACGGGTTCGTGACTCTCACAACGCTCTAGTGCATCAACTGCTTCCTGCTTCAGCCCCAATGCCACTTCAAATAAGTTATCTAGTTTATGATTTAGCTTTGTCACACGCTGTAGGCGCCGCTCAGAGGTGCGGTAATCATTTAACTGGGCTAGTAGCTCAGCTGATATTTCAATGGTTCTTTGCTTGGCATATTTGGTTTGAACACCATACAACTGCGGTGAAATCGTCAGTTCATAGCGGTGCTCACTTTCAGCAAGGGGGATCGCAGTCTTTAATGCATCCAGCGTGAGTGTGGCTACTTCATTGATCCGCATTCCGGTATCAATAGAAAGCAGCACCTGAAGGCGTAGTTCAATGGATGCTTGAGGCAGATACGAGGTTAATATGTCCAGCGAATCGTTACTCAGGGGAGTAAGCGGCCTGATGTTCTTGCTGCTGCTGTCCCTCGGCACTTTAATTCGTAGATCACTGGTCTGCACGGTAAACGTTGGCGATATGTGTGCCAGCATCCCAGTGCTTTGAACGGATACGAACTCCATCTTAAAAGGAGCCTCTTTTTCGTTCTTGATTTTCAAGCAACCATCATGCATTAACCACTTGTAGTAGTTAACAATTTGATTCATTCGGACGCTTGCTGTGCTGTGAGCTAATTCACCATTCTTGATTTGTTTTAACAGGTGAGAACGAAAAAGATAAGTTGGTTTTAGTCTTTTGACGGGCGGGAATTTATTCCATGCTAATTGTTTATCTTCAAGGAATTGGTAGTAAGCATGTAACGCTTGAGCGCAGGGGGATAGGTCTTTAGCTGCTTTGATGGATTTTTGGTAGAAGAGGTAACTATTTGCTTCGTGGTTGAACGAACCATCTTGATTAAACAGTGTAGGCAGTGAGCCAATATTCCCCTCAACAGGAGAGCATTGACAGTTGTTATCACTGACTGATAACTCTGTCTGTTTGTAGACATTGCTTGATTGTATGAGATACATAAATTTACCTAGAAAACCACTGACCATACATACAGTATGGTCAGTGAGTAATTATTTTCCAGATTTATTTATGTGTGTAAGATGTTTTTCCTACACTAACCTGTCATGGTAACAAATTCTTCGCTGCCAGTTGGGTGAATCGCCACAACAGAGTCGAAATCTGCTTTGGTTGCGCCCATTTTCATTGCAACGCCGAAGCCTTGAATCATCTCATCAACCGTGAAACCGATGCCGTGTAGGCCAACGACAGTCTCTTCTTCGCCAGCACATACTAGCTTCATCTTACAAGGTTGACGGTGCTTGGTTACCGCTGTGTACATAGCCGTGAAGCCAGACGTGTAAACCTTGATGTTGTCTTTGCCGTATTGCTCTTCAGCTTCTTGAGTCGTTAGACCAATAGTGCCGATAGGTGGGTGGCTGAATACAACAGTAGGAACGAGCGTGTAGTCCATTTTTGCGTTTGTTTGACCGTTGAATAGACGCTCAGAAAGCTGACGACCGGCTTTAACAGCAACAGGTGTTAGTTCGATACCGCCTTCCATGATGTCGCCAACACAGTAGATGCCAGGAACGTTGGTTGCTTGGAATTCGTCTACTTTGATGTAGCCACGGTCGTTCGTTGCAACGCCAGTTGATGCTAGGTTGATAGCGTCAGTTGCTGGGTGGCGACCGATAGCCCAGATTAGGTGGTCAACGTTTTGAGTGTTGCCGTTCTCTAGGTGCAGAGTCAGTGTGCCGTCTGCTTCTTTCACTACTTCTTTTGGAACAGAGTGTGTATGCAGTGTTGGGCCTTCCGCTTCCATTACTTCAACCAATGTCTCTATGATCATTGGGTCGAAGCTACGAAGTGGTGACTCTTTACGACAGAACAAGTGTGTTTCTGTGCCAAGTGCGCTTAGTACGCCTGCGATTTCAACTGCGATGTAGCCAGCGCCGATAACAGCAACACGTTTAGGTTGCTCCATTAGGTCGAAGAAGCCATTTGAGTCGATGCCGTATTCTGCACCTGGGATGTTTGGAATGGTTGGACGACCACCTACCGCGATCAGGATGTGATCTGCTGTGTAGTGTTCACCGTTCACTTCAACTGTCTTTTCATCAACGAACTTAGCAAAGCCTTTGATTACGTTTACTTTGTTGTTACCTAGTACGCGGTCGTAAGATTGGTGGATACGACCAATGTACGCTTGGCGGTTTTCAATCAGCTTGCTCCAGTTAAAGCTTTTTACTTCAACGTCGAAGCCGTAGTCCTCAGAGTATAGGTTGATTGCTTCAGCGACTTGAGCGCCGTGCCACATTACCTTTTTAGGAACACAACCAACGTTTACACAAGTACCACCAAGGTCTTGAGCTTCGATAAGTGCAACTTTTGCACCGTGCATAGCTGCGCGGTTAGCCGATGCGATGCCGCCTGAACCGCCACCGATACAGATGTAATCAAAATGAGTCGCCATTACTTTCTCCATTTATTGAAGGTTGTAGTCACAGTGAGAGCACTGGATACCTACGTCCTATAGATTCTTAAATTGTCTAATTATTATATTGAGGGCAGATCGGTTGAACTCAATCTCCCTGTTTAAAATTTATTCGTCCACATCACAGTCTGTTGAAGATTCTTCAGTCTATGATGTGGACTCGAGATTACTCGGGTACGATCCACTCTACTTTGAAGTGACCGGTTGCTGGTGCAATTGCTTCCTTCAAGAATGGAAGAATCTCGTTCATTTGGCTTTCTAGCTTCCAAGGTGGGTTGATAACAATCATGCCTGATGCTGTCATGCCACGCTCGTTGGTGTCTGGTGATACGCCAAGTTCGATCTGTAGAATCTTGTTGATGCCCAAGCTTTCTAAGCCTTCGATCATGTCTTCGATGTCACAACGGTTCACTACTGGGTACCAAATGGCGTAGATGCCGGTTGCCCAGCGCTTATGGCTTTGAGCAATGGCTGTCACTACATCACGGTACTCTTTTGCAAGTTCGTACGGTGGATCGATCAGTACTAAGCCGCGGCGCTCTTTTGGTGGAAGGCTTGCTTTCAGGCGCTTAAAGCCATCTTCTTTGTAGATCGATACCTGACGATCGCGGTGGAACTCTTGCTCAAGCAGCGGGTGATCAGCTGGGTGAAGCTCGGTCAGTACCATACGGTCCTGGTCACGCAGGTGGGCACGTGCAACACGTGGCGAACCTGGGTAGTAGCGCAGCTTGTCGCCGTTGTTTAGCGTTGAGATAGACTCAAGGTAGCTTTGAATGTCTTCAGGAAGGTTTTGCTGTTCCCAGACGCGAGCGATACCTTGTTTGTATTCACCGGTTTTTTCAGACCATTCATGCGTTAAGTCGTAACGACCTACACCAGAGTGAGTGTCATGGTAAACAAAAGGCTTATCCTTCTGTTTCAAAGAATTAAGAATAAGGCTCTGTACGATATGCTTTACTACGTCGGCATGATTGCCTGCGTGGAAGCTGTGGCGATAACTTAACAAATTAAACTCTCGTAACACTCTCGTTTTAGAGTGTGGTTAGTGTAGGTGGGTTAATCTGATTATTATAACCCTCAATGGACCATAAATTCTCGAACAATTCGGGGACAGTCGTCAGCTATCTGCAGTTAGTTATTGGTTCTACTATTGAAATTTGCCTTATTGGGCACTATTTAATAACTATTCGCAGGTGATTTTTTTAGGGCGAACCTGAGCCTGATGACTGTAAGACGACCTCATTACAAAAAAGACGAAAGTCTCTAAAGCCAAAGGAATGTTTATATGTCTAATCCGCTATTAACCTTCACGGACTTACCTCCGTTTTCACAAATCAAACCTGAGCACGTTAAGCCAGCGGTTGAGCAAGTGATTGAAGCGTGTCGCAACAAGATAGAACAAGTACTTGAAGGTAATACTTCACCAAGCTGGGACAACCTAGTTGCTCCAATTGAAGAAGTGGATGATCGTTTAGGTCGCATTTGGTCACCTGTAAGCCATATGAACTCTGTCGTGAACAGTGACGAACTGCGTGAAGCGTATGAGAGCTGCTTACCTGTGCTATCTGAATACGGCACTTGGGTTGGCCAACACAAAGGCTTGTTCGAAGCGTATAAAGCGATCAAGGCGAGTGAAGCATTCTCTGCACTGAACCGAGCTCAACAAAAAACTATTACCGACGCACTGCGCGACTTTGAATTGTCGGGCATTGGCTTACCTGCAGATGAACAGCATCGTTACGGCGAGATCAGCAAGCGCCAGTCTGAGTTAGGCTCTCAATTCTCAAATAACGTGCTTGATGCAACCATGGGTTGGAGCAAGCAGATCACAGACGTAGCTGAGCTGGCAGGTATGCCTGAATCAGCACTGGCGGCAGCTCAAGCGGCGGCTGAGTCTAAAGAGCAAGAAGGCTACCTACTGACTTTAGATATCCCATCATACCTACCTGTGATGACCTACTGTGATAACCAAGAACTGCGTAAAGAGCTTTATGAAGCGTACGTAACGCGCGCTTCAGATCGCGGTCCAAACGCAGGTAAGTGGGACAACACTGAGATCATCACCGAGCAACTTAAGCTGCGCCACGAGATCGCGCGCATGCTTGGTTTCAGTACTTACAGCGAAAAATCACTGTCGACTAAGATGGCAGAAACGCCAGACCAAGTGCTTGGCTTCCTAAACGACCTAGCAGTAAAAGCCAAACCGCAAGGTGAGCGAGAAGTTGAAGAGCTACGCCAGTTTGCTGAGAAAGAATTTGGTGTCTCTGAGCTAAACCTGTGGGACATCGCTTACTACAGTGAGAAACAAAAACAGAAACTGTTCGAGATCTCTGATGAAGAGCTTCGTCCTTACTTCCCAGAATCTAATGTGGTTTCAGGTCTGTTTGAGGTACTGAACCGCGTGTTTGGTATGTCGGTAACAGAGCGTCAAGGCGTAGACACTTGGCATGAGTCAGTGCGTTTCTTTGATATCTTTGATGCGACTGGAACACTGCGTGGTAGCTTCTACCTAGATCTATACGCACGTGAACACAAACGTGGTGGCGCTTGGATGGATGACTGTCGTGGTCGTCGCATTACCGAATCTGGCGAGCTACAGACCCCGGTTGCTTACCTAACGTGTAACTTCAATAAGCCAGTTGGTGATAAGCCAGCACTGTTTACTCACGATGAAGTGGTGACCTTGTTCCACGAATTTGGCCACGGTATCCACCACATGCTAACGCAAGTAGAAGCGGGCGCAGTTGCGGGTATCAATGGTGTGCCTTGGGATGCGGTTGAGCTACCAAGTCAGTTCCTAGAAAACTGGTGTTGGGAAGAAGAAGCGCTGTCGTTCATCTCTGGTCACTTCGAAACGGGTGAAGCGCTACCAAAAGAGATGCTAGAGAAGATGCTAGCGGCGAAGAACTTCCAATCTGCGATGTTTATCCTGCGTCAGCTAGAGCTTGGTTTGTTCGATTTCACGCTACACACAGAATACGACCCTGAAGTGGGTGCTCGCGTACTAGAAACGCTAGCGGATGTTAAGTCTAAGGTGTCGGTACTGCCAAGTCTAGATTGGAACCGTTTCTCACACAGCTTTGGTCACATCTTTGCTGGTGGTTACAGCGCGGGCTACTACAGCTACCTGTGGGCAGAAGTGCTATCGGCAGATGCGTTCTCAGCATTTGAAGAAGAGGGTATCTTCAACACTGAAACGGGTAATCGCTTCCTGAACAACATCCTTGAAATGGGTGGCAGTGAAGAGCCAATGGAGCTGTTCAAACGCTTCCGTGGTCGTGAGCCACAAATCGACGCAATGCTGCGCCACGCGGGAATCAACGCATAATCACGGTAACTATCTAGTTTATTGCGAAAAGAGCCTCTAGTTAGAGGCTCTTTTTTTGTCTGTGCGTTATGCCAAGCAAGGCGAATCAATGTTATGGATTCACATTGCGGTTGATAGGGTTCTGCAATGAAATCAGTGTCTCTGTCGACTGAACTTCATCGATCGCTTGCAGCTTATCGATCAATACAAACTGCAGCTCTTCTATCGACTTACACATCAGCTTTACAAAGATATTGTAAGCACCAGTGGTGTAGTACGCCTCAACCACTTCGTCTAAGGCATTCAGCTTAGCGATCGCCGAGTGGTAATCTTTGGCAGCATTAAGGTTGATGCCAATAAAGCAACACACGTCGTAACCCAGTTTTTTGGTGTTTACCACAACTTCCGTTCGCTCGATAATGTCTGCCGATCTCATCTTTTCGATGCGAACGTGAATCGTCGCAGGGCTGACATCGAACTGCTTTGCCATTTCAGCGTAAGGAGTTCGTGCATCTTCCATCAAGGTTTTGAGAATGGCACGGTCTAGATCATCTAGACGAGCTGTGGTTGTGGACATGCATAATCCTTAGGTTGAATGAAAAACATACCGGCTTGAGTACACATCATAGCCAAGGGTGATAATATTAGCAGTAACTATAGGGTTAGGGTGAATTCAGTGCGATTTTCGTTATTTTTTATTGTGATGTGTTGGAGTGTTTTTGCTTCAGCTCAGGCAAAAGATGTGTTGGTTATTCACTCTTATCATCAAGGCTTTTTCTGGACAGATGATTTCCATAAAGGACTATCTGATGAGCTCGATCGCGATGGGTTATCTTACCGGGTTGTTTATCTCGATACCAAGCGAACTCAAAACGCTGAATACTTAGAGCGAATTTATCAGCTATACCGCACTAAGCTGTCGCATGAAGAGTTTGCCGCTGTAGTCGTCAGTGATAATAACGCCCTCAATCTGATGAAACGCTTAGCGCCCGAACTCAATGGCACGCCCGTTATTTTTGGTGGCATCAACAATTTTTCTCCGCAAATGATTGAAGGCTTGCACGCAACCGGTATCACTGAAGATATTGATATGGCGAGCAATATTGAGCTGATCAATCGACTTCAATCGACGGTTAAAAAAGTTTACGTGGTTACCGATCACTCGGTAACGGGTGAAGCTATTCGCGCTCAAGTGGATTTATTTCTACAAAAACGCCCTGAGTTTTCTGGGATGGTGGAGCAATATACGCCTGATTCTTATCAAGAACTGATGACGTTCGCGCAACGCGCTGATCTAACTAAAAGCTTGTTGTTCTGGGCCTACTACCGCGACATCAATGGTCGGGTCAGCAGCAAAGAAGACTGGCGTCAGCTCAACAAAAAAACTCAGATGCCATTGTATATTGTGCATGATTTAGGACTTGGGTTTGGTGCGATTGGTGGCGTGATCCACAGTGGAGAAACGCAAGGTCGAGACACGGGGCGCGTGCTGTTGAGCGTGCTGAACAATCCTAAGGCTCCATTGCCATTGGTGGTTGCTGGCGCGCCAGAAATCAAACTCGATTACCAACAGATCTCACGTTGGGATTTGGGTGCAGAGAATGAAGCCTCAGTAACCTTCCTCAATAAGCCGAAGTCATTCTTAATGCGCTATCGCGATGAAATTCGCACCATCGGTTTAATGTTCTTGAGCATGTCGTGTGTTATCGCGGTGTTGGTGTATTACCTTAACCGTCTGAAGAAGAGCGAACGTGCAAGTCGCCAAAGCCAACGACTGTTGGAGTCGATATTTGATCAGAGCCTGCAATTTATGGGCATCATTGATAAGGGTGGCGTGCTGCTGTCGAGTAACAGCAAGTTACATGAGCTGCTTTATAATCAAGGCTATAAACTGGGAACGCCGCTGCAACAACACCAACATTGGGAAAGTTCTGCGCGAGAAGTGCTAGCCGAATATTTCATCGCAAAAAGTGAGCACCCAGCCTTACGATTTGAAGCCGAGGTGTGGTGTCGAGATCGCGGTGCGATGGTGTTGGATATTTCATTGAAGCCGATGCCGGGCAGTGAAGACGAAGACATTCAGTTTCTCTTTGAGGCGCGCGACGTGACCTCACGTAAGCTTGCTGAGAATAAGCTGTTCCAACGTGAAGCAAACTTGAAGCTGTATTACGACAAACAGCCGGTGATGATGATTACGCTCGATGGCAATAATCGCATTCAACAAGTGAACCAGTTTGCCGAAGAGCTTTTGGGATACCCTCTCGATCAGTTGTTGGGCCATCGCCCTAGAGAATTCTATGTTGATGAGAACGCGATGATTCCTCGTCATATCTTGCTGCAACCTCAGCATAAGATTCGTGGTGTGTGGCGTCGTGATATCGAATATCGCCATGCCGACGGCAGCAAGAGCTGGATTCGTGAAAATATCCGCCCGTTGGTGGAGTCTGATCAGCTGTTGATTGTGGGTGAAGACATCACCGAAACGCACGAGCTTTCTGAAAAGCTAGAGTATCAGGCTCGCTATGACCTACTGACTGACACCTTTAACCGCAACCACTTTGAGCAAGAGCTGCAAAAGGCGCTGAAAGAGGTTGAGAGCCACATGCGAACTCACGCAATGTTGTTCCT
The DNA here is from genome assembly GCF_041474195.1 of Vibrio sp. 10N.222.52.C3. Taxonomy (NCBI): domain Bacteria; kingdom Pseudomonadati; phylum Pseudomonadota; class Gammaproteobacteria; order Vibrionales; family Vibrionaceae; genus Vibrio; species Vibrio sp. 10N.222.52.C3. The sequence goes on from NZ_JBFRTQ010000035.1 coordinate 41,948, forward strand.
AGATTTGGATCAGCTGAAAGTGCTGAACGATACCGCAGGACATGAAGCGGGTGATGCTGCGATCTTGTTTAGCGCCAAACTGCTAGAAGACGTACTGCCTTACAATGCGGTGTTAGCGCGAATGGGTGGTGATGAGTTTGCTGTGCTGATGAAAGACTGTACTGAACGAGATGCGGTGAATGTGTGTCGCAGTATTATCTCGATGATGAGTGAGAATCCATTCTTGTGGGATGATATTCGACTCAACCTGACGTGCTCTATCGGTATTCGATTGATCGACCATACAGCAGCTTCACCACAGATGGTGCACGCTCAGGCGGATGCAGCTTGTCATGCCGCTAAAGAAGAAGGTCGCAATCGCTATCATCTTTACCATCAAGATGATGAAGACCTGCGTCGTCGCCATCTTGAGATGGAGTGCGTTAACCTAGTGCATGAGGCCTTGGCTAACGATCGCTTAGAGTTGTTTGCGCAGCGAATTCTTGGCCTAGATGAAGACAGCGATAAAATGCACTTTGAAATCTTGGTCCGCATCAAGAACATCCAAGGGGAATACATCTCCCCGGGGATCTTCATGCCAGCCTCAGAGCGTTATAACATCGCGCATTTGATTGACCGCCAAGTAGTCAGTCAAACCTTGGGTTGGTTGGAGCAACGCCCTGAGGTTATTGAGGAACTGGGGATGTGTTCAATCAATCTTTCCGGTCACTCGATGGGTAACCGTGAGTTTGTCGAATTTTTGATAGATAGCCTGAGCGATTCATCGATACCGTGTCATAAGATTTGTTTAGAGATCACCGAAACAGCGGCCATGAGTAACATGAAGCAGGCGATCAAGTTCTTCACTCGAATCAAAGAGCTTGGCTGCATGATTGCATTGGATGATTTTGGCTCAGGGCTATCGTCATTTGGCTATCTGAAAAAGCTGCCTGTCGATATTGTGAAGATCGATGGCTTGTTTGTACGTGATATTGATGTGAATGAGATGGACCATGTGATGGTTCGCTCGATCAATGATCTTGCCAAGCAGATGGGCAAGCACACCGTGGCTGAGTTCGTTGAAAATACCCAGATTATCGACAAGCTTATCGAACTGGGTGTGAACTACGCGCAGGGCTACATCATAGGGCGACCTAAGCCACTCGCAGAGCTTGTTGAAGAGTTAAGACAAGAGCGAGAGACAGAGCCATTGGTTTAGGTAAGCCGACTTTAGCTGGGAATACTTTTCACCGCTAATATGTATTGTTGAGGCAATCAGGTAAACTGGTTGCCTCTTTTGTTTTGAATACTACTGTCTGTTGGAGACGACCTTGCAACTACAACTGATTTGCGAAGATGCTACCCAAATCGATCATTTGAATGACTTAGCGACCCGCTGGAACTTATCTCATGATGAAAGCAGCGATTTTGCTTTGGTACTGACTAGTGAGCGACTTGAGCTACGTAAAGTCGATGAGCCCAAGCTTGGCGCTATCTTTGTTGATTTAGTGGGAGGCGCAGTTGGTCACCGACGTAAGTTTGGCGGTGGTAAAGGTCAGGCGATTGCCAAAGCAGCTGGTTTAAACAAAGGCGCAACGCCAACTATTCTTGATGGTACTGCAGGCTTAGGGCGCGATGCGTTTGTGTTGGCTTCTCTAGGTTGTAAGGTGCAAATGGTCGAGCGTCATCCCGTTGTGGCTGCACTGCTTGATGATGGCTTGCAGCGAGCGCAACAAGACCCAGACATCGGTGGTTGGGTAAGTGAGCGTATGAAGCTGATTCACGCATCCAGTCACGATGCGTTGGATAAGCTCAGCAACGATCCTGACTTCGAACAGCCAGACGTGGTGTACCTCGACCCAATGTACCCACACCCAGAGAACAAAAAGAAATCGGCTTTGGTTAAAAAAGAGATGCGCGTATTCCAATCTTTGGTGGGTGCCGATCTGGATGCTGATGGTCTATTTGAGCCGGCGATGAAATTGGCATCGAAGCGAGTTGTGGTTAAAAGACCGGATTACGCTGCTTGGTTAGACGAACAAAAACCGAGCATGGCGATTGAAACCAAAAAGAACCGTTTTGACGTCTATGTGAAAGCATCAATGACTTAATTGAAGCATCAATAACTTAGATACACGCTAAGAAAATTTCCCGTCATAAATACGATAAATTGCCATTTAACACTTGCGATAGTCGCGTTACAGATGTATATCTAACTAAGAATCATTATTATTCTTAGCTGGAGTTGAAGCATGGCTAAACGCTTTTGTAAGTTAAACCGTCGAGATATCACCGAACACTTGGGCGAGATCCACAGCTTGGTGACTGAACCTAAGTTCGTGTGTCGTTCTTGCGCGCGTTCTTCGGCGGATCAAGCGAATCTATGCAAACCCACCGCAATTCCACCTCTTGGTTGTCAAAACAAACCCGTTGAAGAGAAAGTCGCATGCGGCCTGCTAGCGGAAACATTACCTGCACCAGAACTGTCGCTTGCGGAAATCAACGAGGCAATTGAACCGAGCGTACAAATGTTCGATCCAGCCGCCGCTGATATGGCCCCTGAGCTTGCCAAAAAAGAAGCCGCACAGAAAAAAGCCAAGCTGAAAAAACTGATGGCGAAGGCGAGCGGCGATGAGAAAGCTGAACTCAAACAAGCGAAGAAAGCGGCGAAGAAACAAGAGAAGTACAACAAAAAGCTCGCGAAGATGATTAAGAAGCAGCAAAAGCTGTTTAAGAAAAGTCAGAAGCTGGAAAGTGAATTGGAACGAATCAACCTACAACTTGATGATGTTGCCTTCACTGAAACCAAGACTCAGGTAGTGAGCCACAATCAAATTCACTGAAGTTGATTTGAATGGTTTATTGCTACAGCGATGATTTAAAAAGAGCGACCTTAGGTCGCTCTTTTGCTTTTTGGGGTTATCCGAGCTGACTCATGTAGCTCGTTCAAATCAGCTAAGCGTTGCTTGCGGATCTTGCTACGCGCTTCTTCACCCACGTCTCATTGACGAATAAAGAGAATAAGATAACGGCGCCACCAATAGACAAGCGAACCAAATCGACATCTCTGTTCCAAATCAGGATATTCACCACCAGACCAGCAGGAACCAAGGCATTGTTCATCACTGCCAGCGCGCCAGCATTCACCATGCACGCGCCTTTATTCCACATAAAGTAACCCAGCCCCGACGCAATCAAGCCAAGGTAGATCAGGATTCCCCATTGAAGTGTGGTGGTGGGCAGTTTCTCTGGGTTGCCTAGTAGCATGAAAGCCACTGACGCGACGCATAACGCCCCTAAGTAGAAGTAACCAAATACGGTTCGCTGAGGTAATTCAGTCGATTCCTTCTCCATCACTACCTTGTAACTCACCTGACCGATAGCAAAGCACAGGTTCGCGCCTTGCACGACGAGGAAGCCAACTAAAAAGTTCTCATTGATGCCTGCAAATTTAATGAATACCGCGCCCAATACCGCAATTGCCGCAGTCACTAAGTACCACGGAGAGAATTGCCCTTTGAGAAAGTCATAAATAAGCGTGACGTAAATTGGGGTAAAGACAGTAAACAAAAGGACTTCAGGAACGGATAGCAGTAAGAAAGACTGATAGTAGAAGCAGTACATCAGGCCAAGCTGGATACCACCAATTGCCATCAATTTAGCGATCAGCTTACGCGATACGCCGCGAAACTTTAGGAAAGGAAGAAATACGACGCCAGCAAGGGCAACACGCATTAAAACAGAGAACCAAGAATCAACCTGACCCGCAAGGTAAACGCCGATCAGGCTAAAGGAGAAGGCCCATAGGAGGGTAACACCAGCTAAATAGCTCATAGTAAAACTTCGTTAATAAGATATGAGCTGTATGTTACCTAACCTTAAATCATTAGTCTTCTGAATCTCTTAGAGGCACGACCAGCATATCAACCGGAGAGGCGTTGATCAGTTGGCGTGTTGAAGAGAGCAGCTTGCTCCAAAAGTCTTGATGGTGACCGCAAACCACGAGATCAACATTGAACTCGTTGATGGTGTCACACAGCTCATGACTCAAATCACCACTGCCTACTAGGGTATGGGTGATCGGGTATTGGGCGTGCTCCGCAAAATTTTGCAGCTGAATACGAGACGCTTCCATCGCGTTGTGCTGGGTTTCGGCCATGTTGATATCAATCAGGCCGGTATACAGCTCTGCGTAGTTAATATCGATATGGATAAAAGAGACTTTGGCTTCCAATGGCTTAGCCAATGCTACCGCTTTATCCACAATTAATTTGCTGTCTTCTGATAAATCGACCGCGACCAAAATATGTTTGTAACTCATATCGCTACCTCCTTTATTCATTGTCTGATTTAAGATTAGCACTATGCGATGGTTTTTTTTGCTGAAGTGATCTCATATCCACTGTCTTGCGTAATGACAGCTCGAAATATTGGTTAACTAATGGCCTGCGAGATATTCATTAAATAGTGATATAGTAGAGAAAATTGAGGATGTAATTAGGAGTCTTAAATGCTGTCAAAAACTATGGTTGAGCAACTGAATGATCAAATTAACCTAGAATTTTTCTCATCCAATCTATACTTACAAATGAGTGCTTGGTGTGAAGACAAAGGATTTGAAGGTGCAGCAGAGTTTCTGCGTGTTCATGCAGTAGAAGAAATGGAACATATGCAGCGTCTTTTCACTTACGTAAGTGAAACAGGTGCAATGCCAATTCTAGGTGCGATTGAAGCGCCAAAACATGAATTTGATAGCCTTGGTGCTGTGTTCCGTGAAACTTATGAACATGAGCAAATGATTACTCAAAAGATCAACAAACTGGCTCACGTTGCTTTCAGCACACAAGATTACTCAACCTTTAACTTCCTGCAATGGTACGTTGCAGAGCAACACGAAGAAGAGAAGTTGTTTAAAGGTGTATTGGATAAGCTAGAGCTTGTTGGTGAAGACGGTAAAGCACTGTTCTTTATTGATAAAGACCTAGCGCAATTGGCAAAAGATGGTTCATCTTCAATTATGGAAGCTCCTGCCGTTTAGGTAGTACGGGAAAGACACTGATTATCTTTTTCTTTTGAGTTTTCTTATGAAGATGTAGGGAGGAAAGGATGATCAGCGGCGACACTATTCTATTTGCACTAATGGTTGTGACTTGCGTGAACTGGGCGCGATATTTTACTGCGCTAAGAACACTCATTTATATAATGCGAGAAGCACATCCTCTACTTTATCAACAAGTAGACGGAGGTGGATTCTTCACAACTCATGGCAATATGACCAAGCAGGTTCGCTTGTTTAGTTACATCAAAAGCAAAGAGTACCACCATCATCACGACGAAGTGTTTATGTCGAAGTGTGATCGCGTAAGACAGTTGTTTATACTTTCTTCCGCTCTGCTGGGTGTAACGTTGCTGTCTTCTTTCATCGTCTAAGTTATTTAGTACGTGTGAAGTAGAGTTTAGGTTTTGGTGTAAAGCTTCGGTTGTTGGTTCGCTAAGCCAAGTAGTGGTTTTGCTGCTGTCTGCAAATTGTACAATTGAACATCAATTGCAAAGTTTAAAATTGCCGCTAGAATAGCGAGCAATTAGTAAGGATGTGCTGTTTATGCACATCCTTTTTTATTGATGGCATTTCGAGAACAGGGCGTACTCGAGGTGCAAAAGTGAAGAAAGCAGAACCCCAATGAGTGAAAAGTTTGATGTAATCGTAATTGGTGCGGGCGCCGCGGGCTTAATGTGTGCTGCGGAAGCGGGTAAACGTGGCCGACGAGTGCTGGTGGTTGATCATGCAAAGAAACCAGGCAGAAAAATTTTAATCTCAGGTGGCGGCCGTTGTAACTTCACTAACTATGATGTTTCAGCCAACAACTTCCTATGTAACAACCCTCACTTCGTGAAGTCAGCCTTATCTCAATACACCAACTGGGATTTTATCTCGATGGTGAGCAAGTACGGTATTGAGTTCGAAGAGCGAGACCACGGCCAATTGTTCTGTGTGAATGACCACACTGCAAAAGACATCGTGAGCATGTTGCTTGAAGAGTGTAAGCAGGCGAAAGTTGAACAGCGCTACCGTTGTGATGTTCACTCCATCGAAAAAACAGACGCTGGCTTTAAGATGCACCTTAATACCGACGAAGTTGAGTGTGACTCACTTGTCGTGGCGACGGGCGGTTTATCGATGCCGAAACTAGGCGCGACGCCATTTGGCTATAAGATTGCCGAGCAGTTTGGCTTGTCTGTGATGCCGACTACAGCCGGTTTGGTGCCATTTACTCTGCATAAAGAAGACAAAGAAGCCTTTGCTGAGCTTTCAGGAATCGCGATTCCTGCCGAGATCACCGCGCAAGACGGCACCTTATTCAAAGAAGCGTTGCTGTTTACCCACCGCGGCTTATCTGGTCCTTCGGTATTGCAAATTTCTTCGTTCTGGAAAGCGGGTCAATCGGTTTCGATTAATCTAGTACCAGAAGTGGACGTTGCTGAACTACTTGAAAACTCTCGAGAGAAACACCCAAATCAGAGCCTGAAAAACACCTTAGCGAAAGCATTACCAAAGCGTTTTGTAGAAGTACTGATTGACCGCAAAGAGCTTGAAGACAAGCCGCTCAAGCAGTTCAATGAAAAACAGCTGAATGACATTGTAGAGCATTTAGAGAACTGGAAAATTGCGCCAAACGGCACGGAAGGTTACCGAACAGCGGCATTCCTAACACACTAAGTTGTCAAAATCATAGTCAATACTATAGTTAAGTTATTGGTTTTAAATACCATTAACTTTATTTTAAATGTTGATTTTTGATAAAAATAATGACAATGAGGTGAAATCGTGAAATATCATATCAAAGATGGTAAACCTGGCTTTAACTACACTTGCGATCAAGGGGTAGATCGATTTGCTTCCCTTTCAAAGTATCATATTAATCTTCAAGACAGGGATGTGCTGTCTGACTTATTTATTCTCTATTGTGAAGGCAAAAGATCTAAGACTGTAGTGTCTTGGCTTAAGCGTATGAACAATACATTATATGTAGCACTTGAATATTTATGCATAGATCATTTGCCTACCGATACAAAGGGATGGCGTGAATTAGTCAAGACTGCATATTCAGTTCCCCTTGTATCTAATACTAATAAATCACTATCAACACGAGTGGACGAGTGGAATAAGAACCTAAAACCATTTTTAGTGTTTCTACAGGATCGTGATGTTATACCTCCAAATATCATCATTCCAAAAATGAAAAAAACTGATGAAGTAACTAAAAACAGTAGCTTTAAAGATACTTTGATAGGTGAAAGACAAGCGGCTGAAGTTAAAGTTGATCACACTATTAACAATGTCCTAGTACCTGTATCGTTGTCTAGAAATGATGCTGAATATCTTGATGAGTTCGAGTTTGATTTAAAGAGAGCACGGGATGCATTGCATGATAGCTTGATGAAATATTGGAAAGCTATCAAAACACATTATGACTTTGCTCAATCTTTGATGGAAGACTTTCCTAAGAAACACCCTCTATTATTGGAACGCTATAAAAATGGTGATCTGTATGATTACTTCTATGACAAGAATGATCTAGGTAAAAATGGTAAACCAAAACCTCCGCGCAGAAAACATATAGCTAATCCAACGTCATTATTTGGCTCAATGCTGCTTATGTATGTAGTGGGGTCTGAATGTAATGGCATTTTCAATATACATGAGCTTCCCAAAGTGAAGTTACCCAACAAGATATCTGATTCCGCAATCACAAGTGATGATGTTGTGTGTTTACCTGAGTTGGGTTTTGAATCTTCCGAGAATATAGACCTCTCTCATCGATTTGATTGGTGCTTCGGTTACCTGCGCAACGCAGATATTGGTTGCTTGATAGCGTTATTGATGATGCTTAATCCCAAGTTTACTTACATCTCACTGCTGCAAGCTAAGGTAAAATATACAGATGGACAACCTTTACTGGAACTTGACGATTTAGGGGTATCTTTTTCTATTGAAAAAGCACGTGCATCAGATATGAAAAAAGAACACCTTGATGACGTTAGCTTAGAGATAGTTGAGTTTTTACATGAAATTCGTGAGAAGCATCAGCATCTAATAAAAAACAAAAAACAACATAACTTTCTGTTTTTGGCCTACTCTAAAAAGATAAAAGGGCTAGTAAATCCTGACTCTTGCAAGGTTAGTAAAATCATAACAGGAGTTGAAGATGCACGCTCAATTGAACGAGGTCATAGACGAATTCACCTATCAAGCCATTTTTCTTCCTTACTTGATGTAGAGTTAGGCCCCGGTGCGCTAACTCACTCTAAAATTCGTACAACTGAAGGTGTTTTAGAGTGGTTTAGAACTGGTTCGATAACGTCAGCGTCTCGAGTTTTGGGAAACACTAAGAGAGTCGCACTTGAGCACTACATACCAGCGCCTTTAATAGCCCAATACAATACAAGGTTAGTTCGGCGATTTCAGAACTTGCTCATTCTCGCAGCTACATTTGAGGAGAAATATTGTCTTGAAGCTGTAGATTTTAATTCTTGGCAAGAAATCCATCGCTTCCTTATGACTATCCTTGAAGATGAGGATAATAAAAGCCCTCTTGTTGAGCACCTGCGTAAGCTGTCTGTGAAAAGCATAGATGATGAGGTGAAAGGAAATTTAGATGTTCCACTTTCTGAAAATACCCTAACAGCACTTTACTTATATAGACTAGCGGCACTAAATAGTTCTGTAAGTTCAAAAGACTTGTCGAAGGTAGATGATGCTACGCAGTTATCACCACTTGCTTTTATTACACTTGCAAATCACCTCATAAACTCGCTTCCTTCAAATAAAGAGTCACGCATAGTTGAAATGCACATACGAGCCTCTAAACAAGCTAATTCGTTACTTAACATAACAAACTGGTGTGATCTTTTTCTATCCAAGGGGGAAGTGTTATGAAGCATTTAAATCCTCTTATAGATTCAAACCAAGCACATTTTAACTCTGAGGTTGTAGATTTTCTTTCGGCGTTTGATGCTATAGATAACTTTGTTGATACCGATTACAAAGCTAGATGGTTGCTTTCGGATGTTCATTCTGAAAAGTGGATAATTCGAACCCCAAAAACAGGAAAAAAGAAGAAAGCTAATGCTCAAGAGAGCGGCGAAGAATACACCTATACTGTTAGTGTTAACTGGTGCCGGGAGTTACCTGACGGATCTTTTCTTACAGATAAAGTTAATCAATCGTTCCTAACTCAGTTACAAAAGCTATTCTTTTTAATCGTTGATGACCCTATTGAACAAGATACTATGGCATCAAAATCGGTCCAAGATATGGGGTCGAAAGTATTAACTTTTGTAAGCTGGCTCTATCTTCATAAGGAAAGGTTTGATCCTAATAAGTATGGTTTATCTAAGCTTTCACAGTCTGATATAAAGCAGTTTTGTAAGGAAGTTATAGGTGGAGGGGTATTTGGTGCACTTCGATATGGCCATCGTTTTATGTCTGAGGTTGGAATTAACTTGGAAAGTCAAGTTGACCCTTTGAATCTTGATGCTAATACAGTAGAAAAAGCCATCTTACTCTTTAAAAAAAATGGGTTCTATAAGGAAAATATTCAAGGAAAGAAAGTAATTAATAGAACGGAAGTATACAAGATTAGTGGACTTTCTAAACATGGTTTTTATGGGCACTCTGGAACTTGGTTCTTTAGGCAGTTTGAACCAGAATTGCTTGAACAAAATGGTCAGGTTTTATTACCTGTCAATCAATATAGTGACTTTCCATCCCATAAAACTCCATTGATTAAAGATATAAAAAACAAGATATATACTGATGCAGGAGCGAAAGGGGTTGTTAAATTTTTCAAAAAAGGATTCCTATATTGGGAAATGTTTGTAGATTTTTTTCCCAATCCAGACTCGATAAAAATTGGGGAAATTTCATCTTATATTTCCAGGAAAGCATCTCCCACTAGTCACACACCTTGGATACCTTTAGAAACAAGTTTGCTTACTCTAAATAAATCTATTGATATGATTTTGAATCATGCTGATAAGATAGTTGAACTTTATGAGGATTTATTGGAGGAGCTTGATGCTCGAGGACATTTGGATAAAGATAATAATTATAAGTACAAAAAGTCTGACGTGTTGAAAAAAACCATTCCTGATGAGATTAAAAATAAATTTAATGTTGTTAGTTTTTCTCGATTAGATGAAGAGTTTAAAAAATCCTCTAGTAACGAAGATTCTGATGATAAAAAAGGAATATCATTTGTTTGTTTGTTGGAGATATTGAAGGCATCTTGCTTTATTTTAATTGCTGGTTTAAAACCTATTAGAATGGAAGAGATAGTTCGTTTGCCTTATAACTGCTTATTTCATAAGGAGGGGGATGGGTATTGGATGGTTCATGACCTTATGAAATCTGGTACTAATGATGAATTACCTGAGACAGCAAAGCCTATTCCCAAAGTTACAGCAAAAGCAATTCAAACATTACAAAAAATCAATCATATTACACAAGCGTTTGCTAATAAACCAAGCAAACATGAAACTGGTTATCTGTTATATCAACTAAACACAGGTTCAAATAATAGAGAGGGAAGCATTCTTGATTCTGATGCTATCATCGGAACATTAGAGCGATTTTGTGACTTCTATCGAACAGCAGTTGATGAGCATGGTCGACGTTGGTATATCAATATCCACGAGATGCGCAAAACATTCCTTCTAACTTTCTTTTGGACTTTTAAGCATTCATCAATCGATGCATGTCGATGGATCGCTGGTCATGCTGATCCTGAGCATGTCCTTGCTTATATCGAGTCAAACAATCCAGGCGCAGAAATGACGGAGATCGAGGCTGATTATGCACGTCAACAAATAGCGTATTTCCATGAAAAAAGTGCTTTGCTTGAAATGCAAAATACTGAGGAGTTATACCAGCTTGCTTGTAAGCATTTTAAAGTTAAAGACTATACTTCAATCCCAGAAGATGAGCTTGCAGAATATATAAAAATCCGTTTGATAAAAGGTAAGTTTTCTATTGTTTTTTATAGTGTTAGTGAACGCAATGGATTGATTGAAAAAGCAAAAGTTGCTTTTAAAGTTGTCAAAAAAGATGGGGAGAGTAATGATGGTAAATAAAAAAGCCCATTCTGTTAGCAACTTGCACAGTGAAATGGAAAAAGCTCTCGTCGATAATACTGATGATTATGCCTGGCTGCTCTCTAAGTGTGATAGACAAGAAAATCTTGCAAAACTTAAGCGTAGAAAAAAAGGGGTAGAAGGAATGTCTCTAAATTCCTTCAAAAAGTACTGTAAAGACCATATTCAGAGTGTAGGAAGCCTCAATGGCTATGAGGTAGTTGACAATCTAAGAAAGGAGCTCTACCAGAGACATAAAAATAAACCTCTAGAGCCAAGTAGTGAAGGGGCAAGCTTGACTCCGCTAGAGGATGCTAAGCAACAGATAGATAACCTGCGGCGCAATCAAGCGATATTAGTTAGAGCTTATAACGATCTTAATCGACTGACTCTTGACTTGATAGCTAATTCGAACGGTAATCAACTCGAATACAACAAACATAAAAAGTTATATGCAGATTATTTTGGCTTGAAGATAAAGGTTGATAATGAAGAATAAGAAGCAACTATACACTTTTATCCCTGATGTTGAGTTTCCCTCTGTACTTCGCTTTGATGAGAACACCGGTGAAGTTTTAACGGATAAAGATATATCTAAAGGTGTTTACTTGTTTCATTGGCCAGATGGAACAACTTGCTTTCCTGTTGAAATGTATCTTGCGTATTTAGTATCGGAAAGTGAGGTAACCATCACCAAAGAAGATGGAGGAACAGTTGGAACATATGCATCTTCACTATCTCATCTTGTTCGTTACTGTTACCAGCACAATGTTGAGTTTTGGGAATTAACAACCTCGCATATCGATGAATTAATTAGCGAATTGGTCGCTGAGAAAAAGTCTGATGGGTTAACCCGTGCTCGAACTAATGACACAATCACACACACGATTCTTCCTAAATGTGTAGCCTTTCTAAAGTGGTTTCAAACAGAACATTGTCCTACTCAATATTTGATTGGCGTCGATGCGCCTAAAAAAAGATACCAAATTAAGCTTAAAGTCGTTCAAAAAAGAGGTAGGAATGGGCGGAACTTTGGGCCGTCAGAAGTGTTCCCTACGCGTTTGCCTACATCTGCAACTAAGTCCAAAGCACCAATTGCAGCTTCGGTTATTAAGAGGTTATGGGATACTTTGAATGATACTAGAGAGGAAATGCAACTCAATAGTCGTTTGTCCCAGAAGTTTGATGAGGAGGATCAAAAAGCACATCTCGACTATATGTATCACAGAAGGCGCATACAACTTGAGTTGCTTGAAGCTACAGGGCTAAGGCCAATAGAACTAGTTCGCATTCCCTATAGTTCAAATGTAGAACACATTGAAGGAGCAAGGCTTGAAATTCCTACATACAAACGTGAAGAGGCACGATTTCGCGTAATTCCTCTAGAGCGTAGTGTTGCGATGAGGCTTGATTTATTCATGTCTCTTCATCGTCAGAATCTCATAAAACGCCTGCTGAAGTATGATCTAATATCTAGTGAGTCTGAGATAGATGATGTCATTTATCTTAATCCAGAAACTGGTAAGTCAGTCAAGCAATCAGCAGCTTATATGGACTTCAGAAGGTTAAGCAAGCGTGCAAATATCGAGACAAAAACTTGTCAAAGTATGTTTAGGCATCGCTTTATTACCAATATGGTTAAACTGCATCTAGTTTCTTTTATGGACAAGAGCCCATTGAAGAATGCACATAACTTCAACGATAAAGACTATGAAACAATTCTAAAAAAGGTAGCTACCTTTACAGACCATAAGGACCCCAAAAGCTTAAATGAGTATATTGATTTAGCATGGGAAGAGCTCGATGTATTTGAATATGCTTATGAAGTCAGAAACTTACATAATCGTTTTAATGCAATATCGAAACTGGTGAGTGATGCTAGAGCGCAGATAAATAAGCTAAATTATAATGAAGCTGATTTAAAACCTATAATAGAAAACCTGAATGCGATTGAAGAAGAGTCGAACCTTCTAGTTGATAAGTAACTAGGTGTGTTGATACCTGCGTGAGCTTGTTGCTGGTGAATGCCTTTTTCCGTACTATGTCGCTCTTTTATTTATCACTTCATAGCCCTAAGAGTCTTATTTCATGTCAGCTATTCAGTCAGATGTTATTGTTATTGGAGCAGGCGCTGCCGGTTTAATGTGCGCAGCTAGTGCAGGTCAACGCGGGCGTTCAGTTCTTGTGCTTGATCATGGTAAACGGCCTGGTCGTAAGATTCTTATTGCTGGAGGTGGGCGTTGTAACTTTACCAACTATGATGTCACAGCAAAAAACTTTTTAAGTCAAAACCCCCACTTTGTTAAATCTGCACTGGCTCAATATACCAATTGGGATTTCATTTCGATGATCTACAAGCATGGTATTGAGTTTGAAGAGCGTGATCATGGGCAATTGTTTTGTGTTAATGATCATGACTCGAAAGATATCGTAAAAATGCTAATTAATGAGTGTGATGAAACTGGTAATGTGAAATATAAGTACCAATGTGAAATTACTTCAATTGAACGTTTAGCAGATAACAATTTTAAAGTAGAGACTTCCAATGGAATTTTTAATTGTAAGTCTTTGGTTGTCGCAACGGGTGGACTTTCAATGCCACGTTTAGGGGCAACCCCTTTGGGCTGGAAAGTCGCTGAACAGTTTGGTTTAGGGGTTGTTTCTCCTCAAGCAGCCTTGGTACCGTTCACATTAGATGGTAGAGAAAAAGGGTTAACAGAATTAACTGGAACTGCTCTCCCTGTCCGAATTAGCTGCAACAATCAAGAGTTCCTAGAAGCTCTTTTATTTACTCACCGAGGTATCTCTGGCCCATCAGTATTGCAAATTTCTTCGTATTGGAACTCTGGCGATGTAGTTCAAGTTGATTGGCTACCTGGTTTGAACTCTATTGAACTGATTGAAAAAGCAGCAGAAAACAACCCTGCACAAGAGGTTAAAACAACGCTGTCTAAAGTATTACCTAAACGCCTTGTCGAGTATTTTATCGAACTTAATGTGTTTGAAAATAAACCACTTCGCCAATTGAATAAACGGGAGATAGAGAATATTAGCTCTGCTCTTCACTCTTGGGAAATTAAACCTAATGGGACTGAAGGGTATAGAACAGCAGAAGCGACCATTGGTGGTGTTGACACCAATTATTTATCGTCTAAAACAATGGAAGCTAGAGATATACCAGGGCTTTACTTTATTGGTGAGTGTGTTGATGTGACAGGTCATCTTGGAGGGTTTAACTTCCAATGGGCTTGGTCGTCTGGTTGGGTCGCAGGCCAAAACGCATAAGACTTATTTACTTTCAATATCTTGAATGTTTTCACCTATAAGGCTGATGAGCTTCTGCTTTTCAGCCTTACTCATTTTTGCTATCAGGCAAACTAGTTCTGCTGAGCTTTCATCCTCACAAAAAAAGTAGTTTAAAGGTACGCCAAGTTCGTCAGCCATTTTCTTTAATGTACTGATATCTGGAGTGTGTTTCCCTTTCTCATACTGATTCATTCGCGCACTAGCCGAACTTTCATCGATACCAATACGCACCCCCAATTCTTTTTGGGAGATCTTTGCTTTTTTGCGAACTTCTTTGAGCCGCACAGGAATAGGGTTGTCGATCGACATTTAGAATTCATATTAATAGGCTCTATGTAACTAAGATTTTCTTAGTTTTACTGATTTCTGTATACTAAGCAATCCTTAGTATTTTTGAATGGTGTAGGCAGTAAGTGAAACGTTCTACTAGAATCAGTGCGGTAATGTTTAAGCTGTTGATTGAAAAAAGAATGGATGGTTTTTCTGTTATAGAGGCAAGGGATGCTTCATTAAATGATGGGGATGGTACACAAAACCTTGATGAAGCTCGGAAGAAGGTTTATCGGCAAATATGGCAATATCAACAAAGGGGTTGGTTGCGCAGTGAAGGAGAAGGAAGAAACAAAAGATACTTTCAAACCGAGCAATTTATGGATCTTGAAGCCGCGCCCCGAAGAAAAGCTGAACGAGAAGCTTCTAAAAAACAGACTACACCGGATTATTCCGTGTTATTTCGAGAGAGTAACGAATACAAAGGTGAATTGGAGCTCGTGCTTGGTGAAATAGATGAATATCAATCATTGAGGTGCCGTTTCCCTGAGCTCGAGAGTCGATTAATGCCATTGTTACAACATGCAAGAGAACGCTCAGCGCACTTGCTTGGAAAGATGAATGGATTAGAGAATGTTCTTAAAACTCTTTCAGAGGGCAACCAACCGTGTTGAGGCAGTGGCAGGTTGAATGTTCTGAACATGCGTTGCAGAAGTTTAGAGAAAATCGACAACACTTCTTTTGCCAAGCAACACCTGGCTCTGGAAAAACGGTGCTTGCTGCAACTGTCGCATCAAGGTTACTTAATGATGATATGGTCGATCTTGTATTGTGCTTCTCTCCATCTTTAACTGTTTCAGAGGGAATCAAAAAAACCTTTTCTCAGACTCTTAATTGTACCTTTAACGGTGGCCTAGGCTCTATTGGGCAGTCGTTAACATATCAATCCATTCAATTCCTTAACGATGAATTTTGGGAGACGTTACGTAATCATCGAGTGTTTGTTGTATTTGATGAGATTCACCATTGTTCTGGGACTGAGCTTGAAAATGCGAACGTCTGGGGGCAGCAAGTGCTCACTAAGATTCAGGGACTAGCGACTTATACTCTTGCGATGTCGGGGACTCCGTGGCGCTCAGACTCTTTACCTATTGTTATGGGGGAATACAGTGACCCAGACGGACAACTACTTGTCGACTTCCAGTACACCCTTAAACAGTCTATTGATGATGGTGTTTGTAGAGCACCTAATATTGTATTGGTCGATAATGAGCAATTGTCTGTCTGTAGTAGCGAAAACGTGGAGTCATTTTCATCGATCTTAGAGATGCTTAAACAGACGAAAGCGTCTTATCAGAGTGTGATACATAACCAAGAAGCGATGGAGTATTTACTCGGTTTAGGATGTGAGCGGCTAGCAAAGGTACGTATTGACGCTTCCAATGCCGGTGGATTAGTTGTTGCAGCGTCGGTTCAACATGCTCAAGTTATCAAAGATATACTTTCTTTAAAGTTTGGCCAAACCGTTTCAATTGTCACTTATAGACATGAAGAACCACTCGCAGAAATAGACCGCTATCGACAAAGTGACTCTCAATGGATTGTTAGTGTCGGAATGATAAGTGAGGGGACAGATATACCTAGACTCCAAGTGTGTTGCCATATGAGTTCTGTCAAAACGGAATTATATTTCAGGCAAGTACTAGGACGTATTCTTCGTATCGACTCTTCCATGGCTCAGCAAGCATGGCTATTTACGTTTGCGGAACAAAACCTCATTCAGTTTGCAGAGCGAATTGAAGATGATATTCCAGAATCTTGTATCTATGTGAATATGGGAAAACCAATGGAGACAGAGCTAGTTAATCGGCAGAATAATTTAACTGCTAAGCTTTCGAAAGAGCCTCTAAATAGTATCGACGCAACAGTATCCTGGGAAAGCCGTAGGGGCAATTCAAACAACCATTACGGGACACTAGGGACGTTTGATGAATTGCGGCTTGGTGCATTTAAACAGAGAGTGATTTCGGCTTTTACATCCATGTGATCGGGGTTGCACTGCTCGGGCTAGGTTTATTAATTATAGGTGCATAGAGGTGACGAAATGAACTACTTTGCAGAGGACCCTTTCTAGGTAATGTAACCTGGAGGGGAAATGAAAAAACTGAAACAGCAGTACCGAAAGCGTATTAAATGCCAGCGTCAATATCTTTGGGATTTGTATCCCAGCATTCGCAGTGGAACCCACAAGCACTTTTCAACAAAACAGGAAAAGGGCTTTTACTTTCTTCACATGATTGAGTGCAGAGGGTACCCGATTAAATTACGCGCTGCGCGAGGAAGATCTTTGGCTAACCCGTGGGATGACTATCCAGCGTATGTGCATGACCTAGCAAAAAGTTGGAAGCATAATTCTAAACGACGTTATCAGTACTATAAGTAAGCTTAACGATGGCGTAGGGGCTTTTCTTTTCCCTAATGCCAGAAACGACAAGAGCCACTAA
Organism: Vibrio sp. 10N.222.52.C3; assembly: GCF_041474195.1. Taxonomy (NCBI): domain Bacteria; kingdom Pseudomonadati; phylum Pseudomonadota; class Gammaproteobacteria; order Vibrionales; family Vibrionaceae; genus Vibrio; species Vibrio sp. 10N.222.52.C3. Next base: position 59,140 of record NZ_JBFRTQ010000035.1, read on the forward strand.
TTGTAGTGGCTCTATTACGTGCAACCTGTGGTCAATACTCTATGAGCGGAAGAGGGCAGGGCTATCGTATGTCCTCGGTGGTCTGCTTTGCAATTAAGCCAAGTTCAATTCGATACCATTACTTCTGATCAGACAGTAAGTAGTAACTCCAAGAAAAAGCAGGGATACCCGAGGCTCTCAACTTTATGTTAAAGCTAAGAACCGAATGTGGCAAGCTTACTCTGTCCAGAGACATGCCAACACGGTCACCATTAGTGTGTTTACGCCTCTTTTCGTGTTTGAAATTCATTTCGCAGTGTGCGAATCGCAACCTGCGCAATGAGCTTATTTTTCCCCTGAAGATTCTAACAATCACTACACACATCGCAACTTGCGATGTGGAATGAAAACCATCTAGTTGGCAGTGATAGATGATCTAGTGTTTCAAGTAATAATAAACCAATGGTTTATTATTACTTGTTAATTTAGAGGCTTATCTAAGCGGCACGGCTAGAGCATTTTAATTCCAGCATCTAAAAGGACGGAGCGGTATTCGTCATCAAGAGCCGCTATCTTCTTTTTTCTTACCATACTGATGTTTTTACTTGTGTCTTGTTTGAAAAGACTTAGTGCGATTTTTCTCAATACATTGAAAGCTAAGGCTCCTGTGCCTCTGCGGATACGCGATTCATCTTCTCTAAACGTTACATCTAACATCCAATGCATACTTTCTACCTGCCAGTGGTTTCTTATTGCATCCAGTGCTTGTTGCGCGTTGAGGGTCAATGAACTTATACCAATTAAAGTAAA